>JASLCM010000152.1 GCA_030151845.1 Bacteroides sp. | reverse complement strand
GGGGTAATAAAATTCCAAACCACCTCTCTATCACGCGCTTTAAATTTAAAACCTGTACACGCAAGAGGCGGGGGTAAACATTGCGAAATCTGTTCGGAGTGATGCTCGTCGTTGTTATAAACTCATGGGTTTTATTGCCGATGAGCCCGATTTAATTGGAAAAACGATGATGGGGGTACCCATTTATCCCAATGACTCCAAGCTGATTCAAATTCTTGCGGAGCGGGAGGTGGACACCTTAATTGTATCTCCTGCCAAGATGGATAAGTTGAAGAAGGATCACTTAGCGGAGTATTTGCTGGATAACAACATCAAGCTACTCACAGCTCCTCCACTCAGTGAATGGAGTGGGGATAAACTACAAACTTCGCAAATAAAGAAGATTGAGATTGAAGATTTGTTGCAGCGTGAACCGATACAGGTCGACTTAAAGAAGATTGCGAGTCACCTGGAGGGGAAGCGGGTAATGATTACGGGTGCTGCGGGATCTATTGGTAGTGAGATTATGCGCCAGGTGGCTCAGTTTAATCCCTACGAATTGATCTTGGTAGACCAAGCGGAGACTCCTTTGCACGACATTCGCTTGGAGTTGCTCGACAAATGGAGGAACCTATCGGCAGTAACGATAGTGGCAGACATTACCAACCTCAAGCGGATGGAGGCGATCTTTGAGGAGCATAAACCACAATACATCTTTCATGCAGCGGCCTATAAGCACGTGCCTATGATGGAGGATAATGTTTCGGAGGCGATTCAGGTGAATGTGGGGGGTACAAGAAACATTGCAAACTTAGCGGTGAAGCACAAAGCGGAGAAATTTGTGATGGTATCTACCGATAAGGCGGTGAATCCTACCAACGTGATGGGTTGCTCGAAGCGATTGGCAGAGATCTATGTGCAGTCGTTGGCAAAGAAGATCAAGGAGAATGGAGATCACTCGGTGAGCTTCATTACTACCCGCTTTGGAAATGTGTTGGGTTCTAATGGATCGGTTATTCCTCGCTTTAGGGCTCAGATAGAGAAGGGGGGACCGGTAACGGTAACTCACCCTGAAATTATTCGTTACTTCATGACGATACCTGAGGCTTGTAGATTGGTGCTAGAGGCTGGTAGTATGGGAAATGGGGGCGAAATCTACATTTTTGACATGGGTGAACCCGTTAAGATTTTAGATTTGGCGAAGCGAATGATCTCGTTATCGGGTAGAGGGGATGTGAAGATCACCTTTACGGGGTTAAGACACGGCGAGAAGTTATACGAGGAGCTCTTGAATACGAAGGAGCTTACGAAGCCTACTTATCACGAAAAGATAATGATTGCCAATGTGCGCGAGTATGACTTTGAGGAGGTGAACGAAAAAATAGAGGAGCTAATAGCCTTGAGTTACACCTTCGATGAGATGAAGATTGTGGGGGGTATGAAAGCGATTGTTCCAGAATTCATCAGTAAAAACTCCTGTTTTGAGAAGCTGGATAAGTAGTAAGAGATAAACTTTATATACGAAAGGGTGAACGTAACCGTTCACCCTTTCTTTATTTACTGTACTAACGCATCTATTGTGTTATTTTTTTACAGAACCTTTAAGGAACATATCTCCTGCTGGGTTTTGCTGATCTTTATCGAACATGGGGTGGTATTTGCCGGAGGGCATATTGCTTAAAACGAATGCGGTACATTTACGTCCCGCTTCTACCTTATCTGTAGATGCTGTTGCAATGGCTGTTACTGCCATATTTACAAGTGCTCCTAATGCTCCTTGGCCACCACTTACGCTTGTATCTACAGTTACTACTCCTTCTCGTTGATAGAGTGTGTCTCCTGTTTTTGTTGAGCGTAAAATGTACTCTACATGAGCAGTTAATTTACCGCCTAGGTTATTGCGGCTCCAATCTTTTACGATGGTAAACATAACAGCATCTGCTCCTAGAACCTTATTAAAGATGTTTAGGTCTCCTTCGATAAAGAGTTCGCTGTCGTATGCACTCTCGGTTTGGAACATCTCCATGGTTAAGTAGGGAGAGTATACGTAATACCCTTTTTCACACAGCGGCATATACATTGTTGTGTAGAAGTAGTCTTTTGCTTCTGCATGTGTGGTTTGGTTGATAGGGGGCATAACTGCTATAGTGAGCGGTCTCTCTTCATACATTTTAGGATATTGTTTGACCAAGGGAACAGAAGAGGTTGTGCTACAGGAGGAGAGGGCAACCATAACGGCAACTAATAAAGAGAATATTATTTTTTTCATTTTTCTAGTTGTTTAATGATTCGACCAATATATACTTCGGATTCTGGATACAGAGCAATCTCTTCCTTCATTCGTTGGATTCCTTCTTCTACTTTACCCGATTTTACGAGCAGGTAGCCATACTCGGCATTGAAGCCTGGGGGAACAACGCCACGTGTTCCTTGCTGTTTCTTTGCCATTTTTACATATTGCGCTAGTAGTTTTGCTTGGAGTTCGTCTGTTCCCCTTTTTTGGTACTGATAGGCTACATCTTCGTACTTATACCAAGAGTATAGCTCTTTTGTTCCTCCGCAGGAGGTGAGTATGAGAGCCATCACAAAAGCGATTAGGTAGCATATAGGCTTTTTCATGTTAGGGTAATTTGATCTGTTTAACTTCTTGTGTTGAAATTAGGAGCTCTTTTTGGTAGAGAACTTTACCTCCTTGCTTAACAGTTATTTGATGGCGACCTGTGGAGACCGAATACTGGGTTCCTCTACGATTTGCCTTCTTGGCTTTAACTGTTTTTGCTGTGAATGAGGTTCCA
Source organism: Bacteroides sp. (assembly GCA_030151845.1). Lineage (GTDB taxonomy): Bacteria > Bacteroidota > Bacteroidia > Bacteroidales > Bacteroidaceae > Bacteroides_E. The sequence continues at coordinate 1,311 of JASLCM010000152.1, read as the reverse complement.
TTGTCTAGGAACACTTCTACTTCTGAGTTGGAGCGGTTGCCCTCGCTTATAAAGAGCAAATAGCCAACATCTTCTTTACCGCTTTGCTGAGCTACGGGATAGTGTGCTCTGCAGCTACCTAAAAGCATCACAACGAGAGATGCTACTAGGAATAATAATGTTTTGCTTTTCATCTTATTTAATTTCTTGAATGACATATTTTGATAAATCGGGATCTATTTGAACACCATCGGACAACTCTACGATGGAGTACTCTGTTTCGGGGGTATCGCCTCCACAGAGAAGTACGGTAACTGTTCCGATCTGTTTACCTGGGAGTTCTATGGTTATTCCTGTTTGAGGATTCTTGACAGATTTCCCTTTGGTCATCACTGCAAAGGTGTCGCCCTCTTCTAATCCTTGCGATTTACCGCCTGCAATAATGGTACCATCGGCGTCGTGGGAGATGATATAGGTCTTCCAGGGTTTATTGGTACATTTGTTGATGATGTTTTCAACCAGCTGACCAATGGCTTCGGAGATGGCTTTGTCACTCAAGGTGGCATCGAAACTGGCTTTTCCTCCAATGCCCATTGTGGTTTTTGTAGTGAGCTCTGCGCTGCCTTTGGCTTCATCGGAATAGATAATGAGCCCTTGGGAAACATCTACAAGTCGCATGGACACTGCTGCTTCTACAACTTGGGTCTTACTGCTTGAAAAGGCACCACTTTTTCCTACGTTCTTCCGTCCAAACTCTGTGATGGAACCAATAATCATATAGTCTGCTCCAAGGGTTTGTGGAGAGCTACCGTTTTTGGTAGATTCCTCAAGAAGGGCATCTAAATCGTTACGTTCTAAAAGAATAAACTGATTGGATGCGGCCAACTTTGCGGAGAGGATGTCCAAGGCTTGCTTGGCCATGGGGTCGTTATTCTTGTCGTAGAATAGACCTTTAGCATACTGGGTTTCATTGGAGAAGCGTCCGATTGCTACTTTTCGCTTTAAAACTTTTCCTTCTTGAACAGTAGTTGGCGCACTCTCTACAACTTCTACTTTTCTTTGTGCATGGGCAGAAGTTCCTAGTAGGCTACAAATCAAAGAAATTACTAAAATCTTTTTCATTTGCATTTTAATTGGGTCTTCCAATTCCCAAAAGACCAATTTGGGTAAGGGGCGTGGAATTGTTTGTCCAAGGCTTTAAATGATGATTTCATTATAAGGGTATGGCAAAACGTCCCATCGTTATTTAGCAGTTGGGCTTGTTTGCCCAATAGGTTGTGAATATAGCTTAAAAAGCATAAAAAGAGTAATTAAATGCAGGTTTTTTGTTTC
>JASLCM010000149.1 GCA_030151845.1 Bacteroides sp. | reverse complement strand
ATTGGGAAACACATCCTCTTTGGTATCCATGAGGTCGCCCAATACAATTCCGTAGGCAGGTGTTTTAAGAGAGGCTATTTTATCCTGAATATCGGGAATTATCTCTTTCTTAAAACGATCAATTTCCGACTGATTCTTTACCTGTGGGTCGCCAATGGCAATTAGGGTAAAGCGATTTTCTCGCTCTTTGAGACGTTCCAGCTGAAAATCGTATCTTTTTTCCTCTTTTTTTAGGAGCTGATAGAATCGAGCAACTTGAATGTTTTCTGTGGCAACTTCAATCTTAAAATCGGCAGGAGTAGAGTAATAAACGTATTTAGCTCCTGTTTTACGATTCATTTGATAAAGCCCATCTTTGTTGGTAGCTACGGATTGAAATCCGTCGGTTACCACCACTCCGCGTACAGGTTTTCCTGTTTCGTCTTTAATGTATCCCCAAAGGTCGTACCCTTCGCCTGGCTTCTCTTGCTCCTCTGGAGTAGTAGGGTGAGGGGGATTTACTTCCCCTCCACCGTTATCACTACTACAGTTGCAAAATGCAACGGAACAAATCATAAAAAAGCTTACAAGGAATACACTACTTAACTTCTGATTTGTTTTTCTTATGAATGACATCATTACTATCTAATTTTAGTTGTGTTTAGCTTTAGAGATTACAAACTCATCGAAAGAGAATCTTCTTCCCTTTTCGGGAGCAGATGCGATTTGAATTTGTGTATCTTCGGTTGCATTGGAAATGGTAAACTTAACAGTTTCCCAAACACGTTCTGAACCTGGTTTTAAAGCAAACTCTCTAATAGAGGCTTCTCCGCCTTTAATAACACTAATTTGCAACACGCCACCGTTATCTTCGTAATATTGTGAAGCTTTAAAACTCACTTGAACCTCGGTAGCAAGAACCCCCATCTCTTTAAAACTTGGAGAGATGATGTGTCCGTCGGTACTGCTTCCTGTGCTGATTTTAACGAAACCCGGACGCTCATAGATGCGCTTGCCGCTCCAACCAGAGAATCCTCTTAACTCTCTGTAGGAGGGAGCCATGGTTGCAATGAGGTCGTTACTTCCATCTGATCCTGCAGTACATTCTGTTACAGGGACACTCTCATCAATAACCTTTCCACCAACACCCGATTTAAATCCACCTTTGATTCCTTTTTTGTTGGCTACACAGTCGCCTCCCCAAACCATTAGGTCGAATTTTTGTTCGTAGAAGATTCCATCGGTAACCTTAGCGTTCACTACGAAGGGCTCAACCTCTTTTAAGGAGGAGGTTATGGTAAAGGTGACCTCACCTAGCTCAGTGGGAGTGCCCGATACTGGGATGATAAACTCTCCCTCTTCTTGTTCTATGGTTAGCTCTATTGTTTTCACCTCAATACCTGCGGCAGCTTTACCTGTTACAACTGTTTCGAAATTCACCTTTTCTCCTTGAGTTCCTTTGGAGTAGGGAATCACTAAACTTGTTTGCTCTAGGGCATCCTCTTTAATGAGAGAGCCAAAGAGAGAGGCGTCTTTAAGGGTAATGAATCCATCATCTTGGGTAATATCAATCACAAGTTCACCCTGAACGGTGTGCATTACGATTGAGCCCTTTCTCTCTTTGTTCGAGTTGCGTTGGGCAGTTACTGTAATAACCTCACGCGTATGTCCATCGCCCACACCCGACATTTTGTCGATGGTAAGCCAAGGGTCGGAAGTCTCCAGACTCCAGGCACCACTTGAACATAGGGTAAAAGTTTGTGTTGAATGACTGTATTCAAAAGCTAGACGGTCTGTACTGCGAAGAATGAAATCATCGTCGCTCGAGCAAGATGAAAAGAGTACGACTGCTACTAAGAATAGGGTTTGTATCGTATAATGTATTTTTTTCATTTCTCTTCAAATTATTCCCATCCTGGGTTTTGTGGTAATAAATTAGGGTTGTCTTGTACGGCTTGTTGAGGAATTGGACGTAGATACATGCGATCTGCCCACACTCTGTTTTGAGCCCAACCAAATAGAAGATGGTTGTTTTCATCTAGCTTATGGGTTGTTCCCAACTCAATATAGACAACACCCGATACGGGTTTCGCTGGTTTTTTATCTACAACTGCTAAGTCGCCTTTTCCATCGCCATTGAGATCATACACTTTCCCTTTTTCAGGAATGTAAAGTCCCTCCCAGTCGATGGCAAAAAGTTCACCCAGTTTCCATCGCATAAGATCGTCTGGTCGAACCCCTTCAAAAGCGAGTTCGATGTTGCGCTCTCTTCTCACCTCAAGAATCCACTTATCTGTAGTTTGCTTGCGGTAGTAGTCGACAAGGTAAGGGTCGGCTGTTTCTGGTGATTTACCATTTACACCCGCTCTTTCACGAAGTGGTTTTATGGTTTTGTTCCAAACTTGTTCATCCATTTCACCCAACTCTGCTTTAGCCTCTGCAAGATTAAGTAAAACCTCTGCAAAGCGGAAGATAGGGAGGGCATTATCTGATGTGGCTTTACCAATGTGAGCATCGTCGTCTAAGGCCCATTTGATGGGTTGATAACCGGTAAAGTTCATGCGGAAATCTGGAGCATATTCTACCATATTACCTGCTAAACTTTTACGCTTGTATCCTGGGTGTACCATGGTTTGAACCATACGAAGGTCACGGTTGGCAAATTCATTGATGAACTCTACCTGCTTGTAGTTGGGTTGGTCGGTAAACCGACTTCCATCCTGCATGAGGTATTGGTTCACAAACTGTTTGGAGAAAGACCAGTTTAATCCTTTAGTTGCCGAGAACATATCCCATGTTGTTTCATGTCTTCTCATCTCTTGGTCATAATCCAAGCCAAAGATAACTTCAGTGGTATTAAGATCGGTCGAGCTAAATAGGTTTCTGTACTGTGTTGAGCGGTTACCTGCGTCGTCTACCAGTCTGAAGGGGGAAGACTCCATTAACTCTTCTGCTGCCTTTACAGCCTCTTCCAAAAACTTCTTAGAACTATCGGTTAAATTTAGCTCCTTGTGGTATTTGCGATAGGTTCCTTCGTAGAGACAAACTCTCGTTTTAAAAGCCAGAGCTGTCCATTTATTGATTCGGGTAGAAGAGCTCACAAATTTGGCTGAAGCCGAGCAGTTTTCTGCTGCAAAGGTAAGGTCTTCCAACACCTTATCCATTACATAGGCCCTAGAGTCGCGTCCCTTATAAAGCTCATCAACCTCCTCTGGGTCTAGCTCATGGTCGTACCAAGGCACATCGCCAAACTCTGTCACCATATCGTAGTAGAACCAAGCTCTCCAGAAACGTCCCACACCTTCATAGTGTAGATAAATCTCATCCGAAACCTTTCCTTTGGTTCCTTTTAGTTTATCTAAGAAGTAGTTTGCATGCCTAAGCTGGCTCCATTTTCCACTATCTCCGCCACCCCAGTTACCTTGTTGGTTTGGTGTCCAGGTATTTCCTATGAGGAAGGGGGTAGAGGAACGGGTCGCAATGTAGTCGGAGTATTGGTCTCCAAAAACGATGCGGTTCAGACTTGGAATTCTACTCAAAAAGGAGTTGGAGTATAGCTCAAGGTCTCTTTCTGATTCAAAAAATTCATCTTCAGCCAATTTATGCTTCGGGTTCTTATCCAAGAAGCTATCGCAAGAGCTAATGCTGAAGGCAAGAAGTAAAAGTATATATATCTTTTTCATTCGTATCCTGATTTAAAATGTGACGTTCAATCCAAAGGTGAATGTTCTCAACATTGGGTATCCATAACCATCACCATCTTTACCCGCACTCGACCTAAAGTCTGAGTCGCCCGGAGTGATGTTTTCTGGGTCAAAGTTTCTTGTATGTTTAAACATTGGAGACCAGGTCCATAAATTATCGCCAGTAGCGTATACACGTAGGTTCTCTACATGAAGCGTCTGACAAATACTTTTTGGGAAAGTGTAGTCTACTTGAATGTTTTTCAAACGGATATAAGCTGCATTTTGCAAGTATCTGTCGTTCTCTTTTCCCATTGCTCTACCTGCACTTTGAGCCAAGTAACCTCTCATACGAGGCCAGTAGGCATCAAAATTTTGGTTCTCATCGGTGTAGACTTTGTTTCCAGTGTGGTCTTTCAAATGGAAGCTGTAGGGTCTGTTGTATTTTCCCCAGAAGAAGGCCGATTCTCGGTGAGGGTACCAATCTCTTTTGCCAACCCCTTGAAAGAACATACTTAATCCAATTCCATTCCAGCTGGTATTGAAGTTTAGTCCAAAGTTATATCGAGCCTCTGTATTACCAATCTTTTTTAAGTCGCCGGGATTATCCACCGTATTTTGTCCGTTATCAATTCTTCCACTGCCGTCGCGGTCTACAAACTTAAGGTCGCCTGGAAGTAAGATGTTGGTGTCTGAAACACGAAGCAAACTTTGATCAGCATGGTCGTCGATCTCTTGCTGTGAGCGGAAGAGTCCGGCTACCTCATAGCCCCAAATTTCGCCAATACGTTTCCCCTCATAATGATCGGAAAGTTTTCTGGTAGGGTTGTTGTACTTGGTTACCCAACTTCTATCGTCCCATACCATAGCTTTAACGCTGTATTTAAGGGGCTTTCCACCCAAGTCAAATTGATTTCTCCATTGAACAGATAGCTCCCAACCTCTTGTTTTTAAGTCGGCGTAGTTCCCTTTAGGAATAGCTGCACCAAAAACCCCAGGAAGTGAAGGTCCAATGGTAAACATATCGGTGATGTTCTTGCGGTAATAATCGAAAACAAGGCTTAAGCGATTGTTGAAGAAATCGGCATCCAAACCAATGTCATAGGTGGTAACGGTTTCCCAAGTTAACTTATCGGGTAGGTTGTTTGGAGGTCCAACTTGTGTTTGTAGGTTGCCATCGATAATAGCCGATGTCCTCTTTAAAGCCATCAACTTTAAATATTGGTAGGGAGAGATCGTACCGTTACCCAAACTACCCACAGAGGCTCTTAGCTTTAAGTTATCTAGCCAGCTTTTTGTACCACTCATGAAGTTCTCCTCAGAGATTCTCCACCCCAAAGAGCCCGAAGGAAAGAGTCCCCACTGACTATCTTTTGGGAATTTAGAAGAGGCATCGTAGCGTCCACTAACCTCTGCTAGGTATTTTCCTTTGTAGTTGTAATTTGCACGGAAAAGCAGACCTACATATGCCCAATCTGCACCACTTTGTCCAACTTCAATAATATCGCCATCGGCTAGTTCCAAGCTAGGCTTAGTAGAGTAGATTAATCCCCTACGATAGGCTCTTGTGTTGGTTGTTTTCTTCTGTTCAATGTTCCAACCAGCAAGTAGGTTTAGTGTATGGTCTTTGTTGGTGAATTTAGGAATGTAGTTTGCCGTAGCGTTAGCAGCAAGGTATTCGTTATTATAGGTGTAGTGTTCTACCGAGCTAAAGGTATTTCTTATTCCTGTAATGTCTGGACCATTGTGGTACTTGTACTGATCTTCGGCACGTAATCTTTCCGAATGGTTGTAATAGTAGGAGAGGTCTCCCTTTAGTGTAAGCTCATCGGTAGGAGTATAGGTTAGTGTTGTTGTATTCTTTAAGTCGAACTTTTTATTCTCCTGGAAAGAGGTTCCCTCTACGAAACCTGCCCAACCTGTATAGACACCAG
>JASLCM010000143.1 GCA_030151845.1 Bacteroides sp. | reverse complement strand
TATTGGTTCTGGTCACATAAGCGTTGGAAACATGTAAAGCCAAGTGGAAAATGAAGAAAATAGCAGTTGTAATCCTAAATTGGAATGGAGAGGAACTTCTTAAAAAGTTTATACCCTCTGTTGTACGTTACTCAAATTTACCCCATGCTGAGGTAGAGATTGTTGTTGCAGATAACGGGTCGACAGACTCTTCAATAGCTTTTTTACAAGCAGAATTTCCTGAAGTTACAGTTTTATCAATGGGAAAAAACTATGGCTTTGCAGGTGGATATAACAAGGCGCTACAACAGGTAGAGGCCGATTATGTAGTTGTCTTAAATTCGGATGTAGAGGTTTCACCCAACTGGTTAGAGCCTATGTTTCACTGCCTAGAGAGAAACCAAAAAATTGCCGCTTGCCAGCCTACAATAAAAAGTTGGAAGCATAGAGAGAAGTTTGAGTATGCAGGTGCTGCAGGTGGATTTATCGATTACTTAGGCTATCCTTTTTGTAGAGGGAGGGTATTTCAAACTGTCGAATCTGATCAAGGACAGTACGCAGATCAGATTCCGATTTTTTGGGCATCTGGAGCTTGTTTGTTTATCAGACAAGCTATTTTTAGAGAGATGGGAGGTTTCGATTCTCGTTTTTTTGCCCATATGGAGGAGATTGACCTATGTTGGAGAATTAATGCAAGAGGTTATCAAATAGTTTCGGTTCCAGAAAGTGTGGTTTATCATGTTGGGGCAGCTACGTTGAAAAAAGAGAGTCACCGAAAAACCTATCTTAATTTTAGAAACAACCTTTTAATGCTCTATAAGAACCTACCATCTAGAAATTTCAAAAAAGTCTATTTTTTTCGTTTTTTTCTAGACTATCTAGCTGCGGTTAATTTTACCCTAGAAGGGAACTATTCTAATGCTAAATCAGTATTTCTTGCGAGGCGAGACTTTTTACGAGTAAGAAAAGAGTTTTCTGCAGATCGTAAAGAAAATTTACAAAGAATGTGTAGTCTAAATTTAGATGTCCTAATAAATAGTTCTATTTTAGTAGCCTACTACCTAAAAGGTAGGAAAACATTTGCTGAAATAGTTAACTTAAAAAATAAGAAATGAAAAAATTAGTAAGAAAGATCGGTTTAGTGGCTCACGATGCAATGAAGAAAGACATGATCGAATGGGTATTATGGAATTCAGAACAATTGGTTGGTCATAAATTTTTCTGTACTGGTACCACTGGAACATTAATTGAACAAGCATTGAAAGAGAAACACCCAGATGAAGAGTGGGACATAACAATCTTAAAGTCGGGACCACTAGGAGGAGATCAACAGATGGGCTCTCGTATAGTAGACGGTGAGTTGGATTATCTGTTTTTCTTTACAGATCCAATGACATTACAACCCCATGACACAGATGTAAAAGCGCTGACTCGGTTAGCTGGAGTGGAGAATATTATATTCTGTTGCAACCGATCAACTGCCGACCATATCATATCAAGTCCTCTTTTTGTAGATCCAGAGTATGAAAGAACTAGACCAGATTACTCAAGTTATACGAAGAGGTTTGAGGACAAACAGGTGGTATCTGAAGCTGTTGCTTCTGCCGAGGAACATAAGAAAAGAAAAAGATAGATAATAAAAAAAGAGAGAATTAATTCTCTCTTTTTTTATCTCTGAACAACAAACTCTACACCTGCAGAATCAATATCTTCTCCCATAGGCGGGTTTCTCTTATCTAGCTTAATTTGAAGCTCCTCAATAATGGGAAAAGTGGCAAGGAGGTGGTTTGCTATTTTATAAGCTACGTGTTCAAGAAGTTGAGCCGGTGACCTCATAACAGTGTGAATCTCTTGACAAATATCTGCATAGCTTATTGTCTCTTTTAGTAAGTCACTTTTTGCTGCATTTTCAAGACTAACCTTAATCTTTAAGTTGATGATATACTCATTACCAACAACTTGTTCCTGTTTTCCTACTCCATGGTATGCATACACTTTAAAGTTATTTAAATGGATGTAAGTTCGTTCTATTCTCATTTTAATTGCTTCTATGTTTTCTAATTAATAATCTAATAACTCTATTTAACTCCTCATCACGTATAAGTTCCTCCAAAGTGATTGGGATTCTGTAATTCCAATAATGAGCATGAATATGAGGTTTGTTGATTTGCTCGTCGTCACTTTTTAAAAGGTGATATTTATTTAATAAAGAGATCCAATCCGATAATAGTAAAACAACTAAGATAGAATTACTTTGGAGCTCATTCTCTATAATTTTTAAACATACTTGTCCTGTAGCGTGAAGAGGTGCAGGAGAACTCTGCTCTAGGATTTTGTGATAGAAGAGAGAACTTTGTTCAAAATCCTCCTCCCACCATCCTCGTATGGTAGACATATCGTGCGTTGAAAATGTTGCAATCGAAGAGTAGGGGTAGGAGTAAACGTTACCAAATTTTTCACCAAGAACCTTTGGCATACGTGTAACCTCTAAACTAAGGATGTTTAGCTCCTGTAAAACTTCAGGAACGCTTTCAGGGATCATACCTAAGTCTTCTCCACAAACCAGCATAGATGTGCACTCGGTAAGTGGACGAAGCTTCTTTATGGCCTCCTCCCTCCAAAAATGAGTGTGTCTGGCGAAGAAATAATCGTTGTATAACCTATTGATGTTTCGCTGTTCTTCCTGAGACAAACAGGTGAAAACATAGGAAGATTGAACTGAAATCCTAGGATGGTAAAATC
>JASLCM010000069.1 GCA_030151845.1 Bacteroides sp. | reverse complement strand
TGTAGACAAAGACAGCAGGATCACTTTTTCCTTCTGAGCTACGTTTTGCACGGAAATAGACCTCATTTGTTGTAGGAGAGGCCACCAGTGAAGCGTGTGTAGCTCCTCCCTCCAAAAATAGGTTTTCACCTCCTAGACGAAGGGGAACTTCTTCGATCAGTTTTAAAGAAGCCCTATCTATATGAAGAACAGTAGCCCCTGAGGTTACCTTTGCCTCTTCCCAGTTTGGCAGACTCTTATCTACTCGACCGTTTACAAAAACCAGTAGGGTGTTGTTACTTCCTTTAACCATGTCCACAATCTGTCTCTCTTTGTCGATGGTTAATGTCTGTCCCTCTTGGGGGAGCAACATAGGTAAAGAGAGAAAGAGTATTTTATTTGCTGTGGCTACTGCCAACTCTCTATTAAGTTTAACGATAGGAGTATAGCCGGGGCCATCAATTCCAAGCTGACCAGTTGTTCCTACAATACTTTTACCTATCTCTTTTTTCACTAAATCGAATGGAGTTATTCCCCCTTTATTTCCTCTTCGATCGCTGTGTTGAAGCAACACTTTCTCTTTACCAGCTAAACTTATTCTTGTAACCTCTCCAAGTCGCTCTGGAGTAAATTGTGAGGAGGATACCCTCTTAATCTCTTTAAGTGTTTGCGCATCGGCTATAACAACCTCCATTTTTCCCGATAACCCAGTAGGAACAACAAGATAGAGTTGGTTGTAGCCCATGTAGAATGCGGTAACTCCCGACTCTCCTAAGCCCTGAGGATTGATCTGTTTATAGAGGTTGTCGGGGATGTAATCTCCTTCATTAGGAAGAAAGCTGAACCCCTCTTTATTACTAGCGTAGATGTAACTCCCTTCGTTATAGGGTCCAGCTAAATTTACTAAGTGACGAGTAGACATATCGTCCTGATTGGTTAGCACTAACTCTAATTTACCCGATAGTCCTTTATCGTATAGTAAATGGTCTGGTGTTGTATTACGTAGGGTATCTCCATTTAAAAGCCAAGCATGTCTTAATTTATCGGTCTTGATGTATTTCGCTTTAAACTCTAAGGAGGTAGATGCAGTTACTTGAAGTTCATCTTCCGACTTAATGGGCTTACCGTCGCAGGTAAAGCTTACAATACTAGGTAGTAAATCTACCACTTTTATAGGATTGAGTGCAATAGCTGTTCCTTTCTTATCGGCGTTGTATACAACCAGCTGCATTTCATATTCACCGCGTTTCCCAGGGGCAAAGTGAAACTCCTTACCTTCACCCTTCACCTCCTTATTGACCAGCCATTGTATGGTCACTGGATCAGTGTTGTCTACTGCCACCCGATAATCAATGTAGCCATCGGTAAATAGCACAAAGGGGGAGTTCTCCTCACCACTACTGGTATACTCTATACGGGTAATAAAGGGAGTGGGTGTATCGCTATCACAAGCTGCAAATAGGAATAACACCCCAATAAGTAGGAATAATATCTTTCTCATAATCTTTTTTCTAGATAACAGAATAGAACAAAGATAGAGGAAAGTAATAAAAAAACATAGGAGTAGGCAAAAAACTAAAGAAGGAGTTTGTCTTATTGCTCAAGATACTCTTTTGGTGTACACCCCTTCACACGTTTGAAATGGTTGTAGAAAGTCGTCCTAGAACGGTACCCCACCTCCTCAGCTAACTGTGTAACAGGAATGTCTGGGTTGCTTTCCAACAACTCACAAGCATGTGCTATTCGTTTGTCGTTGAGATAGTCGGAAAAAGTAACTCCCATCTCTCCATTAAAGAGCTGTGAAAGGGTACTTCGGGAAAGATTTAGTCGCTCTGCAAGTTGTGCTTGAGTAAAACTAGGATTTAAATAGGCCTTGCTTGTTTTAAAAAACTCCTCAATCTCACTCTGATAAGTACTTTCTTCCTCCTCCTGAGATTCTGATGTCTCCTCTTTACCCTTCTCTTTGCGAGTAGAAAGTAAAGAGATCGCCTTAAACTCCTCCAGCCTTCTTTTTCTATCTTCAATAAGAAAATGTCGATAAAGTTTAAAGGTGTAAAAGTAGAGAGTTAAGGTTAAACTTATCTCCAATAGCTTTAAGAAGCGGAAAGGCATCACAAAAATAACATTCGTCCGATAAACAAAGACGAGAGAGATGGCAAAGAGGGAGAGGATAAAGCCTAATTGAAGAAGCATAACACTAACCAGTTTATCCCCTTTGCCTTGTTTGTTATGCTGCTTTAACTGCTTGCTGTATAGGATGCAGAAATAGATGCAGGTCAATAAAAGACCTGTACTATTTTTTACGATGTAGTTTGCATAATCTAATTTAGCTCTAAGTTCGGGAGATAGAAGCATCAGTAGATAGATAACAGATCCAACCATTGAGGGGAGTAAGTTGGCCCAAAAGGTTAATTTAGAGACAGGCTTCTTCTCTACCAACTCCACTAAAAAGAGGTAAATTAAGGAGAGAGAAAGAATCGTAAAGGGAGGGGAGGCCATATCACTACTGCTGAGTAGGAACAAACTACTGTAATAGAGAAAAACAAGATAAAGCCCTCTCCCTATAAAAGAAAGAAATATATAGGGAAGAAAACGAATACTTGGGGCTTTTTTATTGGGTATAAAAAGGAAGTAAAACAGCCCTAGTATTGAAATAAAAAGGGTTATGCTGGCTAAAATCTGACTCATACAATATCCTCCTTTAAACGATTTTCTTCACTAAAAGCTTTTGGCGTTACCCCAGTATACTCTTTAAAATTACGGTAAAAGGTAGCGCTAGAACCAAAGCCACAAAGGGAACCAAGCTCTTCGTAATTCATGTCTGGTTCACCATTTTCTAAAATGGTACAAGCATACTCCACTCGCTTTTCTGTTAAAAGCTTAGAGAAAGTGAGCCCGTAGTCTCTGCGTATACACTCTGTTAGCTCTTTCTGGGTTATATTGAGTTGGCTTGCGGCCTCTTTTAGGGTTAAGTTGGCATCACAAATGGCACTTGAAGAGAAGTACTCTTCAATGGGTTTACTATTCGTACAAACTATCTCTGTAGAAAAATGCTCTTGTTTTTTCTCTTCTACGGGCAAATTTGAGGTAAACTGAACAACTGTCGTAGCTCCTCGTAGGTGACGCTGACTAATAGTAAAGAGCAGCATTGCATTTAGTGTCATAAAGAGGGATACAAGCACATTCGAAAACTCTGCAGGAGGTGTATCTAC
>JASLCM010000060.1 GCA_030151845.1 Bacteroides sp. | reverse complement strand
GAGATGGGCAATTGGGCCGCCAAAGGAAGTAAGACCGAGTTTGAGGAAAGCACGAAAGACCTCTAACGGTGTGCCCTTGCGGCCGTCAACGGCAACGTCTTCACCGGTGGTCAGGGAGGACTTCACGAAACAGTTCCTTCAACTTTCCCTTGGCCATTTCAAGGGCGGGCACCCCTTGGGACGTGGCGTTGTAAATCCTTCGATGGGAGCGCCCAACCCGTTCGGTGCGGGACGTAAGGTAGCCTTTGTTTTCCAGGGCATGCAGCATCGGATAGAGCGTTCCGGCACTGATCTTGTATCCGTGGTGCGCCAGCTCCTCGATCATCCAACGACCGTGAAGTCGCCCTCTGCTGCATGGTGAAGCAGGTGCAACCTGATGAAGCCGGCAAGCAGGCCCCAGTGTTCCATTTCACATGTCTATCGAGATTCGATATCGTGAATATGACTGGCCCGTCAAATCATGATCCTGGCATCATTCATAAGAGGTGTTCCTTATTTATGCTAGCGGCAGACCTAATATTCTTTCATTTTGTGCCTCTCTTTACCACTTCTCCCTTTTTAAGCAGTAGGAGTGGGAGGAAGAGCCAAATTCCTACTATTGATACAGTTGCATATGGTTATAACTGTTCTTTCAATAACCACATTATGCCTTTCTTTATAGTTATAATAATGGCTATTGTAATCATCTATTATATAAAGATAATCGAATATAGGGAATAATAATTGTAAGGAAAAACATCATTTTAAATTGTTTGCAACCATTCGGAATAAGCATTTTGTCTCCGCCGCTGTCTATATTAACATCCTATTTGCTAAAAAACAATTTTAACACTTCAGTATATTGGAATTTGCTTTTTCATAAATGTCAAACAGATTTTGTATGGAATAATCCTAAAGTGTTAGAAGATACATCAAATGAGTTTGCAGTATATATAAATCATATTATTTCAAAAATAAAAAATGATAGTTTGCAAGACAGTTTTAAGCAAATATTAAGAGGTTAACCCCCCCCATTACTACGAGTATTACGAATCTCATATAGCTAGGTTTATAAACGAAATAGATGGTGTTATTGACTCACGAATTACAAAGATAAATTTTGACAATAATTTATTTTTTGATTCTCAATAAAAATGGATGGATTGTAGTATCTATAATGCAGACAAAATTAAGAATGCTGCACCTAATATATCAATTGTAATAGGAGGAATAAACACAAGAAAGAATGCAGAGATGCTATTGAAAAACTTCCCTCAATTTGATATAGCAATGTGGGGAGAGGGAGAAATCTCTATAATTGAATTAGCAAGAACAATCGAAAGTCAAGAGAACAATTATCAAAGCATACCTAATATAGCATATAGAGCAAGAGAACATAAAAACATCAAACAACAATAAAGAATCTTTCAGCGATTTATCTGAAAAGAACTTATATCCGAATTATGATGATTATTTCATTCAAAGAAAAGAACTAAAAATTAATCATCAACCTTCCTGAGGACAGTTGCTCTCGGCTAATCGGTTGGCAATAACCTTACACCGACTTCTTTTTATCTTTTTGGTCTCCGTTAAAGGAAGTTGGTCCACAAAAAAGAGATGTTTAGGAAGCTCATAGGGAGTAAGAACCTGCTTCATTGCTTCGGTCAGGTTTTTGGTGTCAAAAGGAGAGCCCTCAATGAGTAAGGTGATCGCTTCACCCAACTTGGAGTCTTTTTTACTGGTTATTACGTAGGGACGCTTCATCAACCCCTTTAACTTTAACTCGACCTCCTCAGCCTGAATCTTAATTCCCCCACTATTAATCACATTGTCCAACCGTCCGATGAGTTGAAATGCCCCCTCCGAATTAAACACCACAAGGTCATTTGTACTTAAATCTTCACTCGTGAGATGAGGAGCATGAATCAGTAGGTTGTTCGCTTCTCCTTTCGATAGCTGCACATTGGGCAGAGGAGAATACCAAGAGGAGGCAAGCGGACCACTTAAATGTCGGATAGCAACGTGAGAAACCGTCTCTGTCATCCCATAACTCGAGTAAACCGAGTTGGGAAAATTACTTAAGGTTGCAGCCAACTCCTCATCAATAGCACCACCCCCTAGGAGCAAATGCTTAATTTGCTTCAGTCGAAGCGTATCCCGCTCCTCTTGCAACGAATTATAGACCTGTAGAGGAACCATCGCTGCAAAATCGAGAACAACCTCTTCCGAGAGCGAAGAGAGCGGTCTGCCCGTAGGTGGCACCACCCAAAGAGAGAGTTCTGCAACCAAGGCACGAACAACCATCATCTTTCCCGCAATGTACTTCACAGGCATGCAAAGCAGAGCGTTAGCCTGCTTCTGAAGCTGTAAAAACGAGCAGGTCATTGCTGCACTATTCTGCATATGCTCCTTACTCACCCTAAGAGATTTGGGAGTACCAGTAGAGCCCGAAGTGTAAACCACAATATCGTTTTTCGAGGAGAACCACTCCTTAACAAAAGAGACCACCTCCGTAAAGAAAGAGAGCTCCTCCTTGCCTTGAGCAGAATCAATAAAGCGATCGATATTCTTAAGGTCGTAGTAGACCCCATTTAAAACAATGCCCTGTTTCATGCCAAGCAAAAATCTTTTATTCCCATAGGATCAAATCGCAATTCGCTTTGCCTAATCTCTAACGGCAAAGAGACATTGTCCTTGAATAGGGCCCCCGTACCCAAACCCTGAGGCAGCGGAGAGTTCAAGGTTGCCGTCCACTGAGCAATCGCATTTAAACCAAGATTAGACTCGAGAGCCGATGTAATCCACCAACCTATATTTCGCCTTTCGGCCTCTTCAATCCACTCCTCACATCCAGAAAATCCGCCATGCAAGGAGGGTTTTAGTACCAGAAAATGGGGAGCAATCACCTCCAATAACCTTTGCTTTTCCGCTAAATCATTCACCCCAATAAGCTCCTCATCCAGCGCAATGGATAGGGGAGAACTCTTCATTAATGCAGCCATCTCCTCCCATTGCCCCGCCTTTATCGGTTGCTCAATGGAGTGAATATCCAGCTTCGCCAAACGCTCCAGTTTGCTCATCGCCTCTAGAGGAGAGAAGGCCCCATTGGCATCTACTCGCAACTGAATCTCCTTTTCAGTGTAGTCCCTTCTAATGGATTGAAGCAAATCGATCTCCTCTTCAAAATCGATTGCTCCAATTTTTAGTTTGATGAGGCGAAACCCCCTTTCAAGCTTATGCTCAATCTGCTTCTTCATCTGCTCATACGAATCCATCCAAATTAACCCATTGATTGGAATTCCCTCTTCACCCCTCGAAAAAGGGGTATCCCACAACTGGAAAGAGTTTTGTTGCAGCTGCTGGTAAGCAGTTTCAAACCCCAATAACATAGAAGGGTACGCTCTTAGCTTTTCCCACTCAATTTGGTTGTTGCGAGAAAACTCCTCGGCAAAATCACAGAGAATCTGCTCATAATGAGGAGAGGCATCACAGCTCAAATCGGGAAGAGGAGCACACTCCCCATACCCATAGGCAACTGTACCCTCCGATAGTACAATGTACCATACCTTTCGTACCGTATAGGCCCCTCTCGAGGTTCTCGCAGGTTGTTTAAAATGTAAAACCTTTGGAAGGATTTGAATCGTTAAAGCCATTTTATGAATCGTTGATTAAGGAAATTTTGGAAATTGGTCGAAGTCAGGATCACGCTTCTCTAAGAAAGCATTTTTCCCCTCCTGAGCTTCATCGGTTAGATAATAGAGCATGGTTGCATCTCCAGCTAACTCCTGTATGCCCGCCTGTCCATCTAACTCTGCATTTAAGCCCGCCTTAATCATACGTAAAGCAAGCGGACTCAATAACATCATCTCCTCTGCCCATTTCACATACTCCTCCTCAAGCTGATCCAATGGAACCACCGTGTTTACCAGTCCCATATCTAAAGCCTGTTGCGCATCATATTGTCGGCAGAGGAACCAAATTTCTCTAGCCTTTTTCTGACCAACCACACGGGCCAAATAAGAGGAACCAAAGCCAGCATCGAAACTACCCACACGCGGACCCGTTTGTCCAAATCTTGCATTCTCTGAAGCGATCGATAAGTCACAAACCACATGCAGCACATGGCCACCACCAATGGCATATCCATTTACAGCAGCAATCACAGGCTTAGGAAGAGAGCGAATCTGCTTTTGAACATCCAATACACTTAAACGAGGAACCCCATCTTTACCAATGTATCCTCCGCGGCCCTTCACATTTTGATCGCCGCCCGAACAGAAAGCCTTCTCTCCAGCCCCTGTTAAAACAACCACTCGAATCTCCTGGTTCTCTCTACAAATTTGTAGCGCATTACTCATCTCCCAGGTTGTTTGTGGAGTAAAAGCATTGCGGTATCGCTCCCTGTTAATCGTTATTCTAGCAATACCCTTGTAAAAATCGAAGAGAATATCTTCGTACTCCTTTATTGTTTTCCAATCTCTTTGTGTTGACATACCTTTATTTTTTTAACGCGTGAAAATAGTCTTTGTATTTAGCCACATCCTCCTCCGTATCGGTAAACACCTCTAAAAAGAGAGGACGAGTCTGATTGATGTTTGGATCTTTGAAGCGAACCCATTGCTGGTCGAGCTCCTCTTGGTTGTGGGCCGATAGGTAATCAAAACCACTCTCTTTGGCCCAGCTCTCCGCTTTTGTCTGATGAGTAGCACGCACAAATCGGCCAGCCGATCCTGTTAGATTCATAGGAAGCGTATGGAAGATTTCGCCACCCCCATTGTTGAGAAGTAAGATGCGCAGGTTCGAACCATAATTTCTAGCCCAGAGCGCATTCATGTCGTAGAAGAAGCTCAAGTCGCCCAGAACCAAATAGTTTAACTTATCCGAAGCCATGGAGTAACCAATCGCTGTAGATAGCGACCCCTCAATTCCATTCGTTCCCCTGTTGCAACAAATATCCACCTCGGCAGGCAACTCAAAAAGTTGCGCATAACGAACCACCGAGCTGTTTCCTAGATGCAAAACAGAGGGTACCGCCATCTGTTTCAAGAGCTGTCCAACCACCCCAAAACTAGAGTAGGAGAGCGTGGGCTCTTGAATGCCTTTCGACCGATTCTCCCACAACATTGGAAAATCCGATTTAGCCTCGGTAAGCGCTCCCGCCATCCGATCGAGAAACTCAAAGGGACTCATCTCAATCACCGTGGTAAGCGCCCCAAAAAGATCCACCACCTTGCCATCGGCAGCCACGTGCCAATGCTCCTTGGGAGGATATTTACGCAGATACTTTTTTAACCGCTTCGATACCAAATGCCCCCCGTAGGTAATTACCAGCTCGGGCTGAAAACGAGGCAGCTCTTTCTCTTCCAAGGCATAGAGTAGCGCATCAAAATTGGTAATGGGTTTACCAGGCGTTGTTTGATTGCCCAGATGCTCCGATAGCCAAACAAAACCCCTTTGCAAGGCCCTTCTTTTCCGTTTCTCAAAGAGGTAGATCATCATCTGCTGACCCGCCACCATCATTCTCTTCGTATAGGAATTGAGTCGGCCAATCAACTCATCGTACTCCTCATTGTAGACATTGAGTCCGATGTACCGCTTAATGGTTCTAACCTGAGGCAACTCCGTGGTGTTGAAACTAAAGAGAGGCTCAGAGAGAGGAACATTGATGTGAACAGGACCTCGCCCGTGGTGATACACCTCCAACAACGCCTCATTGATGAGTCGGTTGCAGTACCACTCATCCTCTTCCGTCTTCACCTCAGGGAGGTTAACAGAAGCCTTCACCAGAGAGCCAAAAACAGCAGGTTGCGGAACCGTTTGCCCATCCATCTGCCCAATCCAAGCCGCAGGTCGGTCGGCCGAAATTACAATCAGCGGAACCTGTTGGTAATAGGCCTCTGCCACTGCAGGGTGCAGGTTTAAGAGTGCCGTACCCGAGGTACAACAAACCGCAACAGGCTTTCCTCCATTCAGAGCCATACCAAGAGCCGTAAAGGCAGCGCTTCGCTCATCGGTAATCGCTGTGCAAGAGAAGTAGGGGTGATTCACTAAGGTTTGTACCAAGGGGGCATTGCGACTCCCCGGACAAAGTACCACTTTCCGAACCTGGTGTGCCTCTAAAAGGGCAACCAATTGTTGTATATTTTTTTTATCAGAATACATCTATAATCTCTTTTTATTGAAACAGCATACAAGGTAGGAACTAATTTATAGTTCACCAAAGGAGAAATTAGTTAAAAGAGCAACCCCTTTCCTTATTGAAGCAGCCCACTCATCGTTCTCATCTTACGCTCTGTCTCCTGCCACTCCTCTAGGAGCTGAGAAGAGGGAAGCAAGCCCCCTCCAGCATAGAGCGTGTAATAGGACTTTCCCACCTGCATGCAGCGTAAGTTTACAAAAAGACGAGTGTGCATGGGAGAGAGTTCTCCAATAAAACCCGAATAATACCCTCTGTTTTGTCCCTCGTTTTTTACAATGTAGCGAAAGGCCTCCTCTTTGGGCAACCCACATACCGCAGGAGTAGGGTGTAACAATTCAATGAACTCCCCCAATTTGTTGGAGGAGTCCAACCAAAAAGTTAAATGAGAAACAAGGTGTGCAATCTCTCCAGCCCTAATCGTTGTGGGACCAGTAACCTGAGGCGTAATGCCCCATCGACCCAATTGTCCTTTTAGGTATTGAACCACTAAATCTTGTTCCAACCTGTTCTTTTTACTCCAGCGAGGAGCTACACCCTCTTCGTAGGGAATTGTTCCCGCCAAAGCAACCGTTTTCCACTGCTTGTTTTCTCCCCAAAGAAGAACCTCCGGCGTACTTCCAATCCATACCCCAGTTTGAGGCGTATGCATCAAGTAAACAAAGCTATTGGGATAACTTCTACAAGCCCTTTTAAAAAGGGAAGCCAAAGAGTTCTCATTCGCCCTCTCTATCACCTTATGCCTCGCCAAAACAAGCTTCTCCACCTTCTTCTCTTCCAAAGGCTTTTTAAAAGCGTCGAAACACCGTTGATACCGATTAAACATTAGCTCTTGTGCAAGAGGTTCCTCTTCAACCTCAATCGCTTCTTTCGCTACAGGCAAATGATCCAACTCTTGTTGGGAGGGAAAAGATCTTCTATCGATGCGTAAAAGAACAATAGGCTCCTCTTTTGAGACGGCGAAAGGGGCAATAACAAAACCCTCTTTCTCATTGAGTTCAGAAAAGGAGGAGAGGAGGAGAGGAGCTCCCCGCTCTTGCATAACAAAGTGAATGGAAGGGTCGTTCGGCTTTTTATAAACCGCAAAATTAGCCCTTTTTTGAATGAGTTGATCTATACGATAAAGCGCTGTATTATCTATATGTATCATTTCTAGTTTTTAAATAGAAACTTCCTCTTTAATCTCAAAAGGGGGAGTAGCACCAGTGAATTATTCGAAGCAAAAAGAGGAACTCCCTTTGCTCCACTTGCAAAATTACTAAATTGAAGAATACAAAGGTAGGAAATTAAAAGAGAAAGTAAGCGAGCAAGACCGATCCTTTATGCCATTGATTTCCCCCTTTTGAGGTCCTAGATATTGGTCGCTAAAAAGAGGATAGTGCTGTATTGATAGAGCAGATAGCGAGTTAGCTTCCTCCACCAAGAAGAAAAAAGTGGCAGAGATTCCTTGCATTGAGCCAGAAAAAAGAGTGAAGAAGCGATAAAAAAATGAGAATACTTATAAGGATTATTTTCATAAATCGTCTATTTTTACCCGATTCATTTTTCGAGTACGATACATATTGCTTAAATTAGTTAGCCATTAGAGAAAATAAGAGACCATGACCTTTAAAATCAACAATTTTCATAAAATATCATTTTGGGTAAGTTTGATAAGTGTCATCCTGATTCTTCTCGATGTTGGTTTTTCTCTCAACGGATCGTCTCAATCTTTTCTTTCTCAACTTTATTGGGTTGCCCTAGGAACGGGTCTCTTCTCCCTTGCCTTGCGCTATAAAAAGCCGATTAAAGGAATAAAAAAGAAGATTCTTTTTTTTGATGCTGTTCTCCTCCTCTTACTAGGAACAGCCTTTCTATCCCTTTTTCTCAGCCAATTAGAAGCTTCTTTACCCCTTACTCAGAGTCAGTGGGTTAAAACAACCGTTTTCTTCCTTTTTATTCGAGAGTTTATCGAACTAAAAATCAACTTAAAACGATCGGTTTTAAATCCAGTACAACTCTTTATCCTGAGTTTTTTAATTGTTATTTTCTTAG
>JASLCM010000054.1 GCA_030151845.1 Bacteroides sp. | reverse complement strand
GACCATGGCTTTTACCTAACACCACATTGGGTACAATCGTTAATCCAGCTGTAGCTAGGGCTCCAGTTTTTAAAAACGAACGTCTTGACATTCTTTTCATCTCTTAGATTTTAAGGTTTACAATACATTATCTCATAGGTTTATAAGATAATTTAGATAACTACTAAACTTACTATTTTTTTATTATGAAATAAATTTATTTATCAATAAAATTTAATAATTTTAAGCCGCCACTAGTAAAGAGAAGGAGAAGGCTTCTACTTTCTCAATCCTTATAGGTAACTTGGGTATAATCAAGAGATATTTACATATGTGGATCATCGAACCTCCCAAAAATTTAAATAAGAAACAGTCTGGACGAGATAATTTAAATTTCTTATTTCAAGAAGATAAATTTTACATCATGGATAACCATCTCGCTGCTGGCTGGTGTTGGATGCAGCGACTAAATCCTAAAGAGACTTATAATTTATTTCATATAGACCAACATCTAGATTTATGGAATGAAACTCCCTATGAGGCTTATCAACATATAAAAGAGAATCCCTTTCTATCGATAGAGGAGTTAACTCAGTTGGAATATATAGATGAGGAAACTAAGAAAAAAGAAAAAGTTTATAATTTCGCTAATTATATACTGATTACAAATAATTTATTTCCACAATGGTTTAACAAGTGTTTTTTTGCATGTAACGCCTACTGTCAAAACAAAAACGATATTCATATAAATTATAATCCTTACAGCTATGAGCTTCCCTTCAGAATTGGTGAGTGGTTATCAGAAATTAACTTACAAGAGGAGAAAGAGGGAAGTCAGCAAGCCAATCAGTGGATTTTAAACTTAGACATTGACTACTTTTTCTTAGATAACAGGTATCAGCTCTATACCGATGAGTATATTAAAGAGCTTTGTATAAACATAAAGAAATGTATAGATAAAATTGAAGTTATGACTATTGCACTAAGCCCGGAATGTTGTGGTGGGTGGAAGAATGCAATACGAGTAACTAATTTGGTTACCTCTATCTTGGAGATTGATTTTCACTTAGAGCTATAAAAAAAGAGAGGAAATATCCTCTCTTTTTTAGTAAATCATCGATCGATTTACTCTACATGTTTATCAATAATACGTATCATTTTTTCATCCGATAATACCAAGGATAAGATCTGTTCCTCTGCCTCCTTACGCATACCTACCGTATATGAGTCGTAGAGTTCTTCCTCTTTATTTTTAAGTGTAAGGTTGACTTTCTCTCCATTGATTGCAAGAACTACTGTAAACAGATAGGATGTAAAATCATCTCCTTTCTCAGCAGAAACATCAAGCAACTCAATATCGTTTCCATTTCGATAAAAACTCAAAAGCTCACCCAATAGTCCAACATGATCGGGATATTTATTCGATAAAATCATAGTTATAATTTTAATGTTAATAAAAAAGGAACTATGGCACGCTTTTGCACACAGTTCCTCTCTTTTATGGAATAATTTAAATCTTATTTGTAGTTAGCAAAGAAATTAACTAGTGTACGGATACCTGTACCTGTACCCCCTATTCCTTTGTAATTTTGTTGCTCTTCTGTAAATGCAGGGCCTGCTATATCGATATGAATATAAGGATGTTTTGCAAAATGCTCTAGGAATTTACCTGCGGTAATAGTTCCTGCATTTCTACCTCCTATATTCTTCATATCGGCTACGGTAGATTTTAGCTGTTCTTTATAATCCTCCCAAAATGGAAGTTGAACTAATCTTTCATGCACAGCAAAACCAGCTTGTATCAGTTTGTCTAAAACCGCCTGATTCGCATTACCCATTACACAAGATGCTTTATCTCCAGCTACAACCAGTGCGGCTCCTGTTAAGGTAGCTGCATCTATAATTAGTTCTGGTTCATATTGATTAGCATAAGAAATAGCATCTGCCAATATCATACGACCTTCTGCATCGGTATTTAACACTTCTACCGTTGTACCGTCATGCATTGTTATAATATCACCTGGAGTATATGCATGTTGTCCTGGTCTATTATCGGTTGCAGGAATCAGTCCAACTAAATGCACATTTAACTTATTCAATGCAGCAGCATAGATTGTTCCAATCATGCAGGCAGCACCTCCCATATCACTCTTCATTGAGTCCATCGAACCAGCTGTTGGCTTTAAACTCAAACCTCCTGTATCAAAAACAATTCCCTTACCTACTAAGGCTACAGGTTTCTTATTGACTGGGTTACTGGGTTTATATTCTAATATAGTAAAAGTAGGAGGATCAATAGAGCCTTTGTTCACAGCTAGTAGTCCACCCATACCTAGCTTCTCTATCTCTTGCTTATTTAGAACTTTCACAGAAAAATTAGCCTCTTCACCCAAACGTTGCGCCTCTTTGGCTAACTGTTCGGCCGACAGGTAACAAACTGGCTCATTCACCATGTTTCTAGCCCAGAAAACTGCCTTGCTGGTATTATTCAACTGTTCTACTTGCGTACTATCAACATCAGACAAAAGTGAGATCTCTCTCAAATGATATGCTTTTTCATCTTTGTCTTTGAAGTACTTTAAGAATTGATAGTTAGACAACATAATTCCTTCGGTCAATGCTAGTGATGCATCTCCTTTACCAACAACGGTTAGTGCAGTCTCTGTCCGCCCCAACTGCTTGCGTACATTATATCCCGCAAGACGCATTTTCTCTAAGTCGGTAGTTGACTTTACAAAAAATACGCATTGTTTTCCCAGCTTCATAAAATCTTCCTTAGAGTCTGACTTGATAAAGTGAGCTACAAAATCTTCATATTCGCTAGGAAGATGCGAGAGTTCTCCTGTTTCGGGAAGAACAAATACTATGTTTGCCTTTTTATCTAATTCGTTTGTTAATTTAATCATATTCTTTAGTAATCTTATTTATTCAATAAGTGTATAACAAGAGAGAGTTAGCTATTGTTTATATTTATTACAAATAACCCACGCACATCAAAAAAAGATTAGTTTACCTTAAAGGTATCTACACCATCTCTCAAATAGCCTACAATCTCTTTGGCTGCAGCAATACCTGCATTTATGTTTGCCTCTGTAGTCTGAGCTCCCATTTTCTTAGGTGTTGAGAAATATCTAGAGGAAAAACTTTCTACAAACTTCAAATGGTTATCTGGCATAATATCTGTAAAGTATTTGAAGTTGGAAGTTATAGACATG
Source organism: Bacteroides sp. (assembly GCA_030151845.1). Classification (GTDB taxonomy): domain Bacteria; phylum Bacteroidota; class Bacteroidia; order Bacteroidales; family Bacteroidaceae; genus Bacteroides_E. Next base: position 12,897 of record JASLCM010000054.1, on the reverse strand, counting down.
TACTCAAAAAGTGCAGACTCGTCTACAACTTCTTTGCGTGCCGTATTTATAAGTATACCATTCTCACCCAATCGCATGAGTAAATCTTTATTGATTGATTGAATTGTTTCTTTCGTTAAAGGAAGATGCAGTGACACGATATCGCTTAACTCGTATAGTTCTTCTACGCTTTTTACGAGATGAAGCCCATCTGCTTGTATCACCTGAGGACAGTATGCATCATACGCATAGATGTCCATCCCCATACCTCTAGCTATCCGAGCAACATTTCTTCCTACATTTCCATAGGCATGAATTCCAAGCTTCTTTCCTTTTAACTCACTACCGGAGGCGCCATTGAATTGATTACGTGCAGCCATTATCATCATGCCAAAAACGAGTTCGGCCACCGCATTTGCATTTTGTCCTGGCGTATTCATTACACAGATGTTACGTTTGGTTGCCTCTTTTAGGTCTACGTTGTCATATCCTGCACCTGCTCGAACTATAATTTTAAGATTAGTTGCTGCATTGATAACCTCTGCATCTATTTGATCACTACGGATAATTAATGCATCAACATCACAAACTGCAGCTATCAACTCTTTTTTTTCTTTATATTTACTCAATAGAACAAACTCATATCCTGCACCTTGAATTTCATTTTTAATGCCTTCAACAGCAGCAGGTGCAAATGGTTTTTCTGTCGCAATTAAAACTTTCATTGATCTATTTTTTTCAAAACAATACTAGCAAAAAAGACTATATCTTAATGAATAGCCTCAAATTCTTGCATACAGTCTACTAATACTTGTACACTTTCTAAAGGCATAGCATTATAACATGATGCTCTAAAACCGCCAACTGACCGATGTCCTTTAATACCTACAACACCTCTCTGCTCGGCAAAGTCTAAAAAGCTTTTTTCCAATTCCTTGTATTCTGGTGCCATTATAAAACAGATATTCATCTTAGAGCGATCTTCTTTTTTGGCTGTTCCTACGAAAAGTTTATTTCGATCTATTTCTCCGTATAAAAGATTAGCACGTTCTTGTGCACGCTTCTTCATAGCCTCTACACCACCAGCCTTTTTGATCCATTTTAAGGTTTGGAGAGCTGAAAAAATAGGTAGCACGGGAGGAGTATTAAACATAGACTCTTTCTCTACGTGCGTTTGATAGTCTAAGATGGTTGGAATAGTGCGATTTACCTTTCCTAAGGCATCTTTTCGTACGACAATAAAGGTAACTCCTGAAGGAGCTAAGTTCTTTTGTGCACCACCATAAATACAGATGTACTTAGAAACATCTACTGGTCTTGAAAAGATGTCTGAAGACATATCTGCAACCAAAGGAATGGGAGAATTAATCTCTTCCTGTAGCTGTGTACCATAAATGGTGTTATTGGTTGTAATGTGAAGATAATCTGCATCGGTAGGTACTTTAAATCCTTTTGGAATATGGTTATAGTTTTCTGCAGCAGATGAGGCAACCTCAACTACTTCACCAAAATTCCGAGCCTCTTTAAGGGCCTTATTTGCCCAAGTACCAGTGTTTAAATAGGCTGCTTTCTTATTTAAAAAGTTATAAGGAACTCGACAAAACTCCATACTAGCACCACCACCTAAGAATAAGACTGCGTATTCCTCTGGTATGTTTAATAACTCTTTGAAAAGTGCTATAGCTTCATCGATAACAGCTTGAAATTCCTTCGCACGATGACTGACTTCCAACAAAGATAGTCCAGAACCATTAAAGTCGATTATGGCTTTGGCAGTTTCTTGAATAACCTCGTTGGGTAAAATGGAAGGACCAGCATTAAAATTGTGCTTTTTCATTTTAAAATTCTTAGTAAAACAACGAATTGTGTTTTTGTTATAGAAACTGCAAAATTACATATATAATCTTGCGATAACAAAAGTTTATATGTTATTTTATTAGGTAAAATCCTAGATCAGATAACATTTTATTACTTAAAGTCATAAAAAACAAATAAATATTCAATAGGCTACTTCTATTACAGTTTTCTGACCTTTAATTTTACACCCTTTCGTATTGTTTATTAATGACTTAACCTTATTCTTCCTTACAATAAAAAGGGTGAAATCTGTAAAGACCTCAATACTACCTAACTCTTCTTTTTGCAGTTTTCCTTGCTTATATAGAAAGCCAACAACATCAAATTTAGAGATTTTGTCTCTTTTTCCTTTTCCTAGATACATACACTCCCATTGTGTATCGATGGACCTCATTTCCATATCTGCTATTTCTCTAGGAAGATTGGAAAGCTGAACATAAGATGGCAACTCCTCTCCTTGAGAAACTATTAAGGAGACCTTACCTACTCTATCCCAACGAGCTGTACGCCCGTTACGATGCGTAAAAGTTTCCTCGTTGATGGGCAGGTGGTAATGAATCACTTGTTCTACTTCAGGAATATCTAAGCCTCTTCCAGCTAAGTCTGTTGCAACAAGTGTTGATGCACATTTATTCTTAAATTTGAACAATGCTCTTTCGCGCATATCCTGCTCCATACCTCCATGAAACCCCACAATGGTATGTTTTTTGGATAATAGGTTAGCCACTCGGTCTACCGACTCTCTGTGGTTACAAAACACTATCGCTTGTCTACTACCAAGCTCTACCAGTAAATTATGAAGAGTTTGTATCTTATCTTTGTCTGGAGAGTTCACTTGTTCAATATACAATCTATCTGCTACGCTGTATTTTGCTAACATATCAATACGCACAACATCCTCTGCACCTACAAATACTGGTATCTCATCTGCATCTGTAGCCGATAGTAGCACTCTCTTCTTTAACCCATGGAAGGAGTCTATTATTTGCTGCATCTCCTCCTGAAAACCAAACTCTAAAGCTTTATCAAACTCATCAATGATTAAGGTATCAAACTCTATTGGTTTTATAGTTTCTCTCCCAATATGATCTAATATCCTACCAGGTGTTCCTATTATAACTTTACTCCAATTCTCTCTCAATTGGTTTATCTCTTTATCTAAAGAGTGTCCACCATATACAGCTAAGGATAGGGGTCGATCAAGGAGCTCTCTTAGAACTTCATTCACTTGAATTGCCAGCTCACGAGCGGGTACCAATACAAGCTTCTTGCCTGGCAGCTTACTATCCGATGCTAATTCCTCTAACAAGGGAAGCAGGTAGGCTAAAGTTTTTCCTGTTCCAGTTGGCGATAACAAAACAAAGTTGCCTGGTACTCCACTGTATTTCAAAGCCTTACCCTGAAGAGCATTAAGTTCTTCAATACCTAGCTTTTTTAGATTCTCTGCTATTTTATTTTCTATATTCATCTTATACAAAGATACAAACAACCTTTGGTAACAAAAAGAAAGGGGATAAGCAATGCTTATCCCCTCTATGATTTAATTGAAAAGAATGAACTTCTTATCCACCAAAATCATCAAATAACAAGTTTTCTCTAGGCACGCCTAAATCATAAAGCATATTCTCTACAGCTTTACTCATTGGGCCTGGACCACACATGTAATATTCAATATCTTCTGGCTCTTCATGATTCTTCAAATATTCATCATAAATAACACTGTGGATAAATCCAACAGGACCATCCCAGTTATCTTCAGGAAGTGGAGCACTTAGTGCTATATGGAAAGAGAAGTTAGGGAATTCTTTCTCTAGCTGACGGAAATCTTCTTCATAGAAAATTTCTGCTTTAGAGCGGGCACCGTACCAATAAGAGATCTTACGATCGGTTATCTTCAAGGTCTTAAGCAAATGTAATAAGTGTGCACGCAATGGAGCCATACCAGCACCTCCACCAATATACAACATTTCGTTTTTAGTATCCAAGATTGGGTGGAAATCACCATAAGGGCCACTCATCATTACTTTATCACCTGGCTTAAGTGAGAATATATAAGATGATGCAATCCCTGGATTTACTTTCATAAACCCACCATTCTTGCGATCAAAAGGAGGAGTTGCAATACGTACGTTTAACGTAATAACGTCTCCCTCTGCTGGGTAGTTTGCCATAGAGTAAGCACGAACAGTCTCTTCGTCGTTCTTACAAGTCAAGTCCCACATTTTAAACTTATCCCAATCGGAGTGAAAGTTTTCCTCAATTGCAAAATCTTTGTAATTGAGTTCAAACTTAGGGATATCAATTTGTGCATAACTACCAGGAACGAAGTCCATGTGTTCACCTTTAGGAAGTCTTACAACAAATTCCTTGATAAAAGTAGCAACATTTTTGTTTGAAATAACTTCACATTCCCACTTCTTAACACCAAGTACAGACTCGGCGATTTGAACTTTCATGTCTTCTTTCACCTTCACTTGACATCCTAAACGCCAGTGAGCTGCTTGCTCCTTGCGTGAAAAGTGAACTTTTTCAGTAGGTAGAATTTCACCACCTCCTTCTATTACTTGACATGTACATTGGCCACAAGATCCTTTTCCACCACATGCAGAAGATAGAAAAATATCATTAGCAGCCAAAGTTCCTAAAACTGTACCACCTGGTTCTGTCTTTAGTTCCTTTTTACCATTTAATAATATGGTTACTTCTCCCGATGGTGATAAATATTTTTTTGCAACAAGCAATATAATAACGAGCAGTAAGATTACAGCAAGGAAAACTCCTATACTCGTTAGAATTAAAGGTAAAGCTTCTGTCATTGTATTATGTTTTATTCTTTATTTCTAATTATATATTTAATCCGGAGAAACACATAAAGGCCATAGCCATTAATCCTACAATTATAAATGTAATTCCTAGTCCTCTTAATGGAGCAGGAACATCTGAGTAGGACATTTTCTCACGTATAGCTGCTAACCCAACAATAGCTAGAATCCAACCAATACCTGAACCTAAACCATATACAGTTGCTTCACCTATACTAACAAACTCTTTTTGTTGCATAAAAAGTGAGGCTCCCATAATTGCACAGTTCACGGCAATCAGAGGTAGGAAAATACCCAAGGATGCATATAGCGATGGACTAAATCGCTCTACAACCATCTCTACCAACTGTACCATACCAGCTATCACTGCGATGAAAAGAATAAAACTTAAAAAACTTAAGTCTACACCTTCGACAAGTGCATCTGCCTTTAAAACATAGTTTTCAAGCAGATAGTTTACTGGAAGTGTTACAACCAACACAAAAGTAACTGCAACACCAAGTCCTAATGCTGTTTTTACGTTCTTCGATACAGCTAGGTATGAACACATACCTAGGAAGTAAGCGAAGATCATATTTTCAACAAATATCGATTTTACAAATAAACTTAGATAATCCATATATTTTTCGAAATTAAGCTAGCCTAATATACTAAGTAAGCACTAGCTAATATTCATATTATTTTTCTTGTAACTCTTTATTTCTAGCTCTTTGGTACCATATAATACAAGCACAGATGATAAGAGCCATTGGAGGCATAACCATCAATCCATTGTTGATGTAACCAATGTTATATACTGACTCAGGTATTACTTTAAAGCCAAGTAACTCTCCAGAACCAAAAAGTTCACGGAAAAGACCTACAATCACCAAGATCTTGGCGTAACCTAATCCATTACCAACACCATCTAGAAACGATTCCCAAGGACCGTTAGCCATAGCAAAAGCCTCTAAGCGTCCCATTAGGATACAGTTAGTAATAATCAACCCAATGTATACAGATAGTTGCTTACTAACATCATATGCATAAGCTTTTAAGATCTCACTTACAACAGTTACAAGAGCTGCAACAACAACAAGTTGTACAATAATACGAATACGATTAGGTATTGTTTTACGTATTAATGAAATAATCACATTGGCAAATGCTACAATAACAGTAACCGATAGTCCCATTACAATAGCCGGCTCCAATTTTGCAGTAACAGCTAATGCTGAACATATACCTAAAACTTGAACCGTAACTGGATTATCTATACCTAACGGAGCTGTGAATATTTCTCTATTCTTTTTAGAAAATAATTGACTCATATTCTTTATCCCCCTTATTTATTTTTTAAAAAATTATCATATTGACCCAAGCAATTTTTCAACATATTGTCTACTCCTTGCGAGGTTATGGTACCACCTGATATCCCATCAACTTCGAAGTCATGATCGTGAACTTTTCCATTTTTCACAACACTTAGTGCTATAGTTCCATCTTTCATTAATCCCTTATTCAAGAATTGATCTTGGAACAATGGGGTAGATATTTCAGCACCCAGACCAGGAGTTTCACCTGCATGATCAAAATAGACACCAAAAACAGTGTTTTTATCTTCATCTAAAGCAATGTACCCCCAAATAGAGTTCCAAAGCCCATTACCATATAGAGGAAGGATGTATTTTGTAACACCATCCACCTCACATAAGTAAAGTGGTAATTGACGATCTTCTAGTTTTTTAGCTAATTCAAATTTCATATCTATTTTGAATCCACCTTCTTCAGCAATAACCTCTGATTTTGAGTTTATGATTTGATCGGCCTTAACGTATTTATTAAATTCTGCTTCTACATCAGCTGCCTCATTTGCATCTATATTTAGAGCATGAAGAATTTGCTTCATCTTATCATAGTCTTCATTCTTCTTTTGAGTAGAGCTCAAAGAATTAGAAACAAAGGCCAACAAGAATGCAACGATAACAACCATCACCGAAGCATAAATGATAGTATATGTATTACTATTAGTATTCATCTTTCTTACGGTTTTAATTGTTCAACTTAGCTGCACGTTTTTCACGACGACCAATGTTACTTTGAACAACATAGTAGTCTATTAAAGGTGCAAAAATATTCATTAATAATATAGCAAGCATCATTCCTTCTGGATAACCAGGATTTAGCACACGAATAACGATAGCCATTACCCCTATTAGGAATCCAAAAATATACTTACCTGTCTCTGTACGTGCAGATGTTACTGGATCTGTCGCCATGAATACAGCACCAAAACAGAAACCACCTAACATTAAATGTTGATACCAAGGCATAGTAGCCATACCTGTATCTGGGCCAAAGGCATTAAAGATTACTCCCATAAAAGCACCTCCAACAAATACAGAGAACATAACTTTCCAACTAGCAATTCCCGTATATAGTAAGATCAATGCTCCTATAAGTATAGCTATAACACTTGTCTCACCTATTGATCCAGGAATCAGTCCTGTTACCATGTCCCAGCTAAATTCTGGTGCAGAGCTAGTAGCAGCCACTCCTAATGGTGTTGCCGCAGTCAAGGCATCTACATCTTTTCCTAAACCAAAAATTGAGTTACTTGAAACCCACACTGCATCACCCGACATTTTTGTTGGGTAGGCAAAAAACAGGAATGCACGCGTAACTAAAGCTACGTTGAACACATTCATACCAGTTCCTCCAAACACTTCTTTTGCAAAAATCACGGCAAAAGCTGTTGCGATTGCTAAGATCCAAAGAGGACAATCAACTGGTACTATCATAGGTATTAATATACCTGATACTAAGAACCCTTCATGTATCTCTGTTTTTTTCCACTGAGCTACAATGAACTCAATTCCTAATCCTACTGCATAGGAAACTACGATTTTGGGTAACACAGAGAGAAAACCATATACAAACATATCCATAAATCCACCCTCAGCACCAGTCATCGTATAGTGTTGGTATCCTACATTATACATACCAAAAAGAAGAGCTGGAATTAAAGAGAGCACTACAATAGACATGATTCTCTTACTGTCTATAGAGTCATGGATATGAGTTCCTGACTTTGAAGTTTCGCTTGGAACGAATAAGAAGGTTTCAAAACCATCAAAAATCGAACCAAAAGCTTGAAGCTTTCCCCCTTCTTCAAAGTTAGGTTTTATCTTATCTAGATATTTTCTTAATGCTTTCATTTACTTATCAATATTTTATGATTAACACATTTCCTTACGAAGCATCATTAGCCCCGTACGTACAATACGTTGAAGTTCCATTTTTGAAGAACAGACGAATTCACATAAAGCAAAATCTTCTGGAGCAACTTCATAAATCCCTAACTGCTCCATCTTATCGATATCACCAGCAAGGATTGCTTTTATAAGGAATTCTGGAAGTATATCCATGGGAAGAACCTTATCATATTCATTGGACATAATCATATGACGTTGTCCTCCCTTAATTCTTGCATCAAGTACATATTTTTTTCCTTTCCCTTGTAACCAAGTAAAGTAAGAGTGATTAACACTGTATTGATCCAATCTTGGACTAATCCAACCAAATAATTCATGCGTTTCATCTCCTTCTGGAATAACGGTAACTTGTGTAGAGAAAGCACCTAAGAAACCATCTTTTTCTACTTGACGACCTGTCAATACATTTCCACTAATGTAGCGCAGTTTTTGATCAGTCAATGTATTTCCTTCAAACAAAGGAGTTAATTGGCTTCCCACTTTAACTTTGCAATAGCCTGGGTTTTTCACCTCAGAACCTGTTACTGCAATTGTACGAGTGAAGTCCACCTTCCCTGTTGCAAAGAGTCTACCAATAAAAATAACAGCCTCTGGATCAATAGTCCAAACAGTTTCACCTTTATTAATAGGGTTAATATGGTGAATTTGAACCCCAACATTTCCCGCTGGGTGTGGACCTTCGAAGCGATTCAAAATTACATTTTTAGCTTCAGTCAGCGTTTTGTTCTGTTCTTGAGCTTGAATATTCAAATAAACCTTAGCCAGTTTTGCTAAAGCATTTAAACCTGTTTGGAAGTTATCATCCTCATCTTGTAACGCTAATTCAAAATTGCGTGCCAAAGGATTTGTATCAAAAGCAGAGATAAAAATGCCCTTAGGAGTAGCTGTTGGATCTGCTACAACATCGTAAGGACGTTGTCTTAAGTATGCAAACATACCAGACTTTAGCAGTATTTCTTTAACCTCATCGGCAGTTAGGCCATCAATGGGTTTTACTCCGAAATCAACAAACTCCTGATTTTCATCAGCTTTAACTGTGATATTCAATATCTTACGACGAGCTCCACGCTCTACCTTCATAACAGTACCACTAACAGGAGATACTATTTTTAATTCAGGGTGGTTCTTATCGAAGAACAAAGGTTCACCAGCCTTAACTTTCTCATCAGCTTTCGCAGCTACTTTAGGAGTAACCCCAGGAAAATCATCAGGGATCATTGCAAACAAACCAGTCTCTTTCACAGGGAAGAACTCTTCTGCTGCTTTTCCTTTCAAAGAAATATCAAGGCCTTTACGTAATTTAATTACACTTGCCATGTTAATATTATAAAATAAAGATTTAACTTATTTGTAGGCAAAAGTAATAAATAATACTCTGAATAAAGAGAAAACAGCTAAGTAAATAATGATATTTTTCTTTATTTGGGAACATCCCTCTCTTCCCTCACTCTTTTAAGCAAATGACGATAGCAAAAGGTACTGATAAGCAATTGCTTACACACCATGATAGATTTTTCATTAACTATTATTGATAATTATATCCACTTTTCAGCCTTCTAAATAGTCCAGTTTACGCATTATTTTAAATCCTATCTTTCGTTCATTTCTTACACAACTAAGCCATTTAGTTCTTTTTACCCTTCAAACAGAATATAAAGACCAAGCGTTATAGTTAAAAAGGCAAAATGCTCCCAATCATCAATTGCGTAAATTATAAATATCAATTAACTTTGAACATAAAGAGAATACATGAAACATAACCCTATTGATATACAAAAGAACCTTTTCATTCTATTTCTTTTACTCTTACTCTTTCCTTTCAACTTAAGAGCCATAAATAGCTTCCAAGTTGAAAACGAAAAAGACTCCTTATATAATAGAGAAAAGAGTAAAAACTTAAAAACCACCTTTATTGCAGGTCCCAGCTATACCCCCGACTATGGTTTTATTGTGGGTGGAACTGCCTTAATGACCTTCAAGCTTAACCCTTCTGATAGTTTACAGTTAAGATCTGTTATCCCAGCGTTTTTCTCTATCATGTTTAAAGGTGGTTTTAGTGTCGACTCACAGCCAGAGCTCTATTTTAAAGGAGATAAGTTTAGGATCCGTGGTCTCATGGAGTATAGAAACACCAAGGATTTTTTCTATGGGATAGGATATAGTGAAGGGAAAAAGACAGAGAGAAACGATTCGGTTAGCTCTTATAGGTACAACGGCTTCAGATTTAATCCTCAGTTTATGTTTCGTCTTAAAGAGAGTAATCTTTTCATTGGCCCAGAAGTTGATATTAGCTATGAAAAATTTATTAACCCAGGTTCGGGATTAATAAACTCACAATCTTATCAAGAGGCTCTCAGAGGAAGCAAATCTTATTCTAGTTTTAGCTCTGGATTAGGGTTACTTATAACCTATGATAGCCGAGATGTTCCTGCAAACCCTTATCGAGGCTGTTTCTTAACCACTAGAGGGCTCCTCTATCAAAAATTTCTGGGCAGTGATCTTAATTTTTATAAATTGAATTTTGACTTTAGACAATACTTGCCTGTAGGACATAGAAGAGTTTTTGCATGGACTATACAGAGCAAACATGTATTTGGAGATATTCCTTTAAATCACTACACCTTTGTTGGCACTCCTTATGATTTAAGAGGCTACTACATTGGCCAATTTAGAGATAAATCTGCACATATTGCTATGGGTGAATATAGACATATGATTAACACCAATGAGTCTAACTGGATGAAGAAGATGGTAAATCGGATGGGCTTTGTTCTTTGGGGAGGTTGTGGTGCCTTAGGCACAAACCCCATAAAACTAAAAGGACTCATTCCAAACTATGGAGTAGGATTTCGCTTCGAAGTTCAACCAAGAATGAATATTAGAGTAGATTGGGGAAGGAATCCCATCAATAAGGAGTCTCTTATCTACTTTAATATGACTGAGGCCTTTTAAAGAAAGAATAAAGTAAGCTTACAGCCCAAATAACTAAATCACCTCATTCACAGGAAGCATAACCTAATATATATAAGTATCTCTTTTGCGAAAGCAACTTCTTAAACATGCTTTAAAAAATAAAAAAGGAGGAAACATCCTCCTTTTAAAACGATTAATCATTGATTAACTTTCTAAAACGTACTCGAGTTGGGCCTTGCTCACCCAACCTTTTATGTTTATTCTCCTCATACTCTGAATAAGAACCTTGGAAATAAAACACATTCGAATCTCCTTCAAAAGCTAAGATATGCGTACAAATTCTATCCAAAAACCAACGGTCGTGTGATATAACTACAGCACAACCCGCAAAAGACTCAAGTCCCTCTTCCAGCGCACGCAGTGTATTCACATCAATATCATTCGTAGGCTCATCCAGAAGCAAAACGTTTCCTTCCTGTTTTAAAGCCATAGCCAAGTGTAAGCGATTTCGCTCACCACCAGATAAGACTCCACACAGTTTTCCTTGATCGGAGCCCGAGAAATTAAACCTAGATAAATAGGCACGAACATTCACGTCCCTATTTCCCATTCTCATAATTTCATTACCTCCAGAAACAACCTCATAAACACTCTTCTTAGGATCGATATCTTTATGCTGTTGGTCGACATAAGCTATTTTAACCGTTTCTCCAACTTCAAACGACCCTGAGTCGGGTTTTTCCAGCTCCATTATAAGTCTAAATAAGGTTGTTTTACCAGCACCATTCGGACCGATAACACCAACAATTCCATTTGGAGGCAAGCTAAAGTTTAAATCATCAAAAAGAAGTTTATCTCCATAAGCCTTTGCTACATTTTTAGCCTCAATCACCTTGTTTCCTAAACGTGGACCATTCGGTATAAAGATCTCCAGTTTCTCCTCTTTAACTTTAACATCTTCATTTAAGAGTTGGTCGTAAGAGTTCAACCTCGCCTTTCCTTTCGCCTGCCTAGCCTTTGGAGCCATACGTATCCATTCAAGCTCTCTTTCAAGAGTTTTTCTTCGTTTAGTTGCTGTTTTCTCCTCTTGTTCCATGCGCTTTGTCTTTTGATCTAACCAGCTTGAGTAGTTCCCTTTCCAAGGTATCCCCTCTCCTCGATCCAGCTCTAAAATCCATCCTGCCACATGATCTAGGAAATATCTATCGTGAGTCACAGCTATCACTGTTCCTTCATATTGTTGCAAGTGCTGCTCTAACCAATCAATAGATTCAGCATCTAAATGGTTGGTAGGCTCATCAAGCAATAAGATATCTGGTTTTTGCAAAAGTAATCTGCATAAAGCCACACGTCTTCTCTCTCCTCCTGAAAGGTTATCAACCAGCTGATCCTCAGGTGGACAACGTAAAGCATCCATTGCTCGTTCTAGCTTGCTATCCAAATTCCAAGCATCAGTTGCATCTATTATGTCTTGAAGCTCTCCTTGACGAACGAAAAGTTCATTCATCTTATCTTCATTTTCATAATATTCAGGCAAACCAAATTTTTGATTTATCTCTTCATACTCGGCTAGAGTATCAACAACAGATTGCACACCTTCCATTACAATCTCCTTAACTGTTTTGCCGTCTGCCAAGTGAGGTTCCTGCTCTAGGTAACCCACGCTATATCCTGGGGAAATAACAACTTCACCATCATAGCTTTTTTCAACACCAGCAATAATTTTTAATAAGGTAGACTTTCCTGAACCGTTTAATCCAATGATCCCTATTTTTGCCCCATAAAAAAAAGATAAATAGATATCCTTTAGTACTTGTTTACCAGGTGAAAAGGTCTTACTCACCCCAACCATTGAAAAAATGACTTTTTTATCGTCTGCCATAATTTATTTTATACTTTAAAAGGTATTATGTTTAAGACAAAGATAAGAAAAACATTCAAACATTTTGTTTTAAATAAAAAGAGTTCTATCTTTGCACCCGCTTTGATGAAGTAAATGTGGCCTGATTCGTTAGCTCAGTAGGTAGAGCACAACACTTTTAATGTTGGGGTCCTGGGTTCGAGCCCCAGAC
>JASLCM010000043.1 GCA_030151845.1 Bacteroides sp. | reverse complement strand
ATACATGGAAAATGACGAGATGGGGTGTTTTTCCTATGGGTTTAGGAAATCGTTTGGTTTTTACTGTTCAAGATCCTTTTCCTGTGGCAGATACCTCTTTTGATGAGTTAGTTCACAGGACAGAAGAGTCTGTTGTTAAAGATATTAAGTATTAAATAGAGCAGATATCATTTGGGCTATAAAGTAAGTGATTGGAACTCTTTGCAAATAATAAGTTGACTAATAAGCTAATATATCCACTAATTATCCTTATATTTGCAAAGTTAAAAATTTTGTGTTGGTTTCCCCCTCAATTGGTCCTCTCCCCATTTTTTGTAGAAATTCACACTAAAAAAGCTGCTCGTATGTTCGTAGCAGACTAATTTTACTACATGACATTTAAAGATTTAAATATTATCGAGCCAGTATTGAGGGCTCTTACTGAGAAGGGTTATACAACCCCAACACCAATACAGCAAAAAGCAATATTACCCGGCATCCAAAACCAAGATATTTTGGGATTGGCACAAACAGGAACAGGCAAAACAGCAGCTTTTTCGATTCCCATTATTCAACAATTGGTATTAAATGCAGAAAAAGAAGCAAAAGGTAAGCAAAGACAAATCAAAGCTTTAATATTAACTCCTACAAGAGAATTGGCTATCCAAATCAATGATTCCTTGAAAGACTATACTCCTTATACAGGACTCCGTCATACGGTCATTTTTGGAGGAGTTAAACAGAATGCTCAAGTATGTCAGCTGAGAGCAGGCGTTGATATTTTGGTTGCTACTCCCGGCCGATTGCTTGATTTGATGAAACAAGGTTATATCAAGTTAAATAGCATTCAGCATTTTGTTTTAGATGAGGCTGATCGGATGTTGGACATGGGCTTTATTCACGACATTAAGCGTTTATTGCCAAAATTGCCTAAGAAAAGACAGACTTTGTTTTTCTCGGCTACTATGCCTAAATCAATTGCTACATTATCTCGCACAATGCTTAAAAACCCTGTGAGGATAGAGGTTACACCTGCATCATCTGTGGTTGATACGATTGAGCAATACGTTTACTATGTAGAGAACAAGGAAAAGAAAAACCTCTTAATTGATGTTTTAAAAGAAGATAAAGAACAGTCGGTACTCGTGTTTTCACGAACCAAACATGGAGCCGATAAAATAGCACGTGCCATGTGTAAGGCCGGTATCGAAACCGAAGCTATACACGGCAATAAGTCACAAAACGCTCGTCAAAGAGCACTTACCAATTTTAAATCGCGCAAAACAAGAGTTCTTATTGCTACAGATATTGCAGCACGAGGCATTGATGTGGAAAGCTTAGAAATGGTAGTCAACTTTGATCTACCCGATGTTCCCGAAACTTATGTACATCGCATTGGTCGTACGGGTAGGGCGGGTAACACAGGAAAGGCTCTTACCTTTTGTGCAGAAGGAGAACGCATCCTTTTAAAAGATATAGAGCGACTCACCAAGAAGCGATTACCGCGTGTTCGGATGTAAAATAAGGTGGGATATGAGATTATTAAATTATTAATTAATAAAATAAGATATAAATGGCAAAATCAAATTCTTACAGAAAGAGAGAAGTGGAAAAAAGCAAACAACAGAAAAGAAAAGAAAAACAGCTTAAGAAAGAAGCAAGAAAAAAGAATGGTCCAGCCTCTTTTGAAGATATGATTGCCTATGTGGATGAATTTGGTGTAATTACAGATACTCCTCCCGAACCATCAGAAGTAGAGGAGATTGCTTTAGAAGATATCGAGATATCAGTACCCAAAAAAGAAGAACTTGAAGAAGACGCAGAGCTTACTGGTCGTGTTGAATTTTTTAACGATGAAAAAGGCTTTGGTTTTATTAAGGATAAAGCTTCTGTGAATAAGTATTTCTTCCATATAAGCAATGCTCCCGAAGACATTAAAGAGAACAATATTGTCACTTTCCAATTGGAAAGAGGACCTAAAGGAATGAATGCTATCGACGTTAAAGTCGTGGGTTAATTCCGTCAAGAAGAAGACAAAGTAGGCTAATTGTATGTTTTTTTGAAGAAATTTCAATAATCTTCGGTTTTCCCGATGATTTATGCCTACCTTTATAGAAATACATTTGGGATTTATAGCACCCTATCCTTTTCTTCAAATCTAGTATTTAAGTTTAGCGTGTTTGGTGATAAATACTCATTTGGTATTTATTAATAATTATATTTTAAAGAAATGAACATTTTTATTGGAAGCCTAAGTTTCAGTGTAAACGATGAAGGCTTAGCAGAATTATTTCAAGAGTATGGAGAAGTATCTTCAGCAAGAGTTATTACTGACCGTTTTACAGGTCGTTCAAGAGGATTTGGTTTTGTAGAAATGGACGACGAAAGTGCAGCTACTAAAGCTATTGAAGAATTGAATGGAGTAGAAGTAGACGGCAGACCTATCGCTGTATCAGAAGCTAGACCACGTGAAGAAAGACCAGCTCGTTCTTTTAACAACAGAGGTGGTTACGGTGATCGTAATAGATATTAATCAGACTACACTTGTTTGTTAACAAAAGAGGGTGCTCAATTTGAACACCCTCTTTTTTATTGCTCAAAAAGAGCCTTTAATCTACTAATCTCGTAGCTAAACAGCCTTATTGTAGGCTTTGTTAAGCTAAAGTAAATATCCACTACCAGAATAAGAGGAAAGAAAAAAATCAAATAGATCTACAGTCAATAAACTTTCATTTTGCTTGATATAAAGCAGTAAAAGCAGAAAAAAGAATAAAAATAGGATTATTACAAGCTATAATTACGTTGTTTAAGGTAGATTTTGTATCTTATCAGCTTGTTTGAAAAATGAGACTGATATATAATTATGGATATTAAAAAAGACATCTACAAGCAATATGTAGATCAGATATTTGATTTGTTTAGAGAAATGGAGCTACAACCAGGACAAGGTAAAAGCCTACTAAAAGTGCGCGGACTATTGGCCAAAGAGACATCGAAAGAACGCTTCAATAAATTATACCTCACTATGCGCAATCTCATTTACACCAACTATCTAGCTATGTCTCCATTCGATCCCTCTTTAATCTTACTCACAGAACGAGGTGAACGTTATATGGAAGGTAAAGAGCCTTTGGAGCTTAATGTAGAGTTAGACCGCCATGTTGATGTGGGTAATGTATCTGTTGATGAAGCCTTTATTCGTCTTTGGGATATTATAGGTGATAATCAAAAAGCTCTTTTCTGTTTAGAAGGTTTTACTTTCTATGAAGTTGCTCAAAAGTATATTGCAGATCTCCCCACCAATTACACCGGCTATATAGATATTCGTAAATCTAAAAATCAGGACCTTTCACGTGAGAGTTGGTATAGCGAACTATTAAGTCGGATAGATAGCAAAAAACGTGTTGCTTTTCTTCATGATTTATCATTGAAAATTAAAGAGATTTATCAAGTCGATGAATTGACTACTGCTTAAAAGAGAGTAGTGGATTTTACAAACTTGAGTAAACCAAATAGTAACAAGACGAGGAATTTTATAAAATTCCTCTTTTTTGTGCTCTGGATTAAAGAACTATTATCTCCCTGACAAGAGAGGTGTTTCTCCCTGACAACGCAACCTCTTGTCAGGGAGATAATATGCGTATGGAAGTGGAAAGTGTTTTATGGTTTACTTTTCTGTTTTATCCTTTTGTTAATTAATGGTATA
>JASLCM010000026.1 GCA_030151845.1 Bacteroides sp. | reverse complement strand
TCCTAGTAGCCAATCGCCTATTGCTCGAGCCAATCCCGCTGCATAAAGTGAAGTGAACTCCTTTTCGTCTTGTAGGTTCTTAAAACCCTCTTTAATCGCTTCTTCTGTTAGAGAAGATATCCATAAGCGCTTTACAGGGCAACTCACTCCTGCCTTTTGCAATACCCAGCGCTGAATAAGCTCTCCCTCTTGCCCAGCATCACCACAGTTTATCACCTCTGTTGCATTCACAACTAGTTTTTCAATTGTATTGAACTGCTTCTCATAAGATTCAGACTCAATCAGCTTAATCCCAAAACGCGGTGGAATCATTGGCAAGCTACTTAAGCTCCACCATTTCCATGAAGGAGTATATTCATGAGGCTCTTTCAGCGTACAAAGGTGTCCAAAGGTCCAGGTAACTTGATACCCATTGCCTTCTATATATCCGTCCTTCCTAGTCTTTGCACCTAGGACAGTAGCTATATCACGAGCAACAGAGGGTTTTTCGGCTATGCAAACAATCATTTTAGCGATTTTCTATTTTGTTTTAAACAAAGGTAATAAAAAGCTTTTAAGCATAAATTACCAATGAAAGATATATATGAACTTATCTAGCTTAAAGGAGGGAAAGAGACTTATAGGCAAAAAAAAAGGAGTCACGCTTGACTCCAACCTTTGTTAACCTTAAATCTAATACTATGAAAAACACAGTACAAAGGTAGGTTTTTTATTTAAACATCCAAGAAACACAACAAAAAAGCCATGTTTTATAACATATTTTAAAAATACAACCCTATTTTTAAATGATATTAAAAGAGTCATTAGCAAAACAAAACGTTAGACTTTAACCCATTTTCCTTCTTTTTGCATCAATACGGGCTCTATAGTAAACAAAAGGGTTGATCTTAAGACCAACCCTTTTCCACTGTACTTCATTATTTTTTATTCCTGAAGCAGTATTTCAAGAATAACACAAGCTGCTTTGGCCACTGATGTTCCCGGACCAAAAATAGCTGCAACTCCTTCGTTATATAGGAAATCATAATCTTGTGCAGGAATTACTCCTCCCGCAATAACAATGATATCTTCACGTCCAAGCTTCTTTAACTCGGCCATCATTTGTGGAATTAGAGTTTTATGACCTGCTGCCAATGAAGAGACACCAACCACATGAACATCATTCTCAACAGCATCGCGAGCAGCTTCTGCTGGTGTTTGGAATAGTGGCCCCATGTCTACGTCAAAACCACAGTCGGCATAACCTGTAGCAACTACCTTAGCTCCACGGTCATGACCATCTTGTCCCATTTTAGCAATCATGATACGTGGCTGCCTACCCTCTTTCTTTGCAAACTTGTCTGTTAATTCACAAGCGCGTTTAAAATCACTATCGTCTTTACTTTCTGCTGAATACACTCCTGATATTGTTCTAATTTTAGCTTTATACCTACCCACTACTTGTTCACAAGCATCTGAAATTTCTCCTAAGGTTGCCCTTACTTGAGCAGCTTTAACAGCCAACTCTAAAAGATTTCCCTCTTTGGTCTCTACACATTTCGTTAATGCTTCTAGAGCACGTTTAACTGCATCTTCATCACGCGATTTTTTCAACTCTTCTAACCGCTCTATTTGTTGTTTACGAACAGCTGTATTATCTATTTCTAGAATGTCAATTGGCTCTTCTTTTTCTAAGCGATATTTGTTAACTCCTACAATGGTTTGCGTACCAGCATCTATTCTAGCCTGAGTACGTGCAGCAGCTTCTTCTATACGCATCTTAGGAATACCGGTTTCAATAGCTTTTGCCATTCCACCTAATTTCTCTATCTCCTGAATATGCTCCCAAGCTTTATGTGCAATCTCATGTGTTAGTGATTCAACATAATATGAACCACCCCATGGATCTACATTTTTACATACATAGGTCTCTTCTTGGATATAAATTTGAGTATTCCTTGCTATACGTGCCGAAAAATCTGTTGGTAGAGCAATAGCCTCATCCAAAGCATTTGTGTGCAGAGATTGAGTATGCCCTAATACAGCGGCCATCGCTTCAATACAAGTTCTACCAATATTGTTATAGGGATCTTGCTCTGTTAAAGACCAGCCCGAAGTTTGTGAGTGCGTTCTTAACGCCATAGACTTAGGGTTTTTGGGGTTAAATTGTTTTACAATCTTTGCCCAAAGCATACGTGCTGCTCTCATCTTGGCTATTTCCATAAAATGGTTCATTCCTATAGCCCAGAAGAAAGAGAGACGAGGAGCAAAAGCATCTATATCTATCCCAGCTGCTATACCTGCACGCAAATACTCCAATCCGTCTGCAAGTGTATAGGCCAACTCAATATCAGCTGTTGCACCAGCTTCCTGCATGTGATAGCCAGAGATTGAAATAGAGTTAAACTTAGGCATCTTCTGTGAGGTATATTCAAAAATATCTGAAATAATCTGCATAGAAAAAGCGGGTGGATAGATATATGTGTTACGAACCATAAACTCTTTCAAAATATCATTTTGTATGGTTCCTGCCATCTCCTCCAACTTAGCTCCCTGCTCCAACCCAGCATTAATATAAAAGGCCATTATGGGGAGAACAGCTCCATTCATAGTCATAGAGACAGACATCTTATTTAATGGTATTCCATCAAAAAGAGTCTTCATGTTATCTAAGGAACAAATGGAAACTCCCGCTTTTCCAACATCACCAACAACTCGTTCGTGATCAGGGTCATACCCTCTATGCGTAGGAAGGTCAAAAGCTACAGAGAGTCCTTTTTGTCCGGCAGCTAGGTTTCTTCGATAAAAAGCATTAGATTCCTCTGCTGTAGAGAATCCTGCATATTGTCTAATAGTCCATGGTCTCAACACATACATTGTTGAATATGGTCCTCTTAAGAAAGGAGGAAGTCCAGCGGGCATATCTAAATGCTCCATTCCTTCTAAATCCTCTTTTGTATACACAGGTTTTACAGCGATGTGTTCTGGGGTCTTCCAGTTAGCAGCAATATTATTCTCCTTTTGCCATTCCAATCCATTGCTGTTCTGAATTGAGGCAAGTATATCTATATCTTTAAAATTTGGTTTCATATCTCAATTACTTCAAAAGTTTTGCATTGAACTCCTTTAGTGTCTCTAATACATTCACACGAACATGAATGAAGTTTTCTATACCAGCAGCTTTCAGTTCTTCCATACATTCGGGAGCACCTGCTACAATAAACATGGCTCTATTATTAAGAGCTTCGAATGCTGGAATTGCATATTCTGCATATTCTGGATCACTTGAACACAACACTACGATATCGGCTTTAGCTTTCAAAGCAGCCTCAACCCCAGCTTCCACTGTTGGAAAACCTAAGTTGTCTACCACTTCATAGCCTGCACATGCTAAAAAGTTGCATGCATACTGTGCTCTAGCTTGACGCATAGCTAAGTTGCCTATAGTCAACATAAATGCTTTAGGGCGTTTTCCAGACTTTTCTGTCTCTAGCCTTAATTGTTCAAACTCCTCAGCAACTCGTTTTTTGTTCAGTGTTATTAAGTCTGAATCGGGTGAACACCCGTTCTCTTTTTGAAGTAACTCTTTCTCACCAGAGAGTTCATTGAAGTTAGGGTACTGGTTTGTTCCCAATAAGACTTCTCTTCTTTTAGCTACTGCTTCTTTCCTTTTTTCATAGCTACTATTTACACTCTCTTGAATAGTGCCCTCTTTAATAGCTTGGTAAAAACCTCCTTTGTCCACAACATCTAGAAATATCTTCCATGCCTCTTTTGCTATAGACGCAGTTAAAGTCTCGATGTAATATGAGCCTCCAGCTGGATCAACAACCTTATCTAAATGTGCCTCTTCTTTTAAAAGTAGCTGTTGGTTACGGGCTAATCTTTCAGAAAACTCATTAGGTAACTGATACGTTTGATCAAAAGGAACCACTGTAATGGAATCTACACCAGCTAATGCAGCACTCATAGCCTCGGTCTGCGTACGTAAAAGATTCACGTAGGAATCATAAAATGTTAGGTTAAACGAAGAGGTTTCAGCATGAACTCGCATTTTTGCTGCACATCGGCACTCTTTGTTTGGTCCATGGTTATCACACTCTCTTGTACAGATGGGGTGATAGGAAGATACAATCGATGCCCAAAGCATACGAGCAGCACGGAACTTGGCTATCTCCATAAAGTAGTTAGAGCTAATGCCAAAGCTAAACTTTATCTTCTTAGCAACTAGTGCTGCAGGTAAGCCAGCCTCTGTTAATAAAGTCATGTATTCATTTCCCCATGCCAAGGCATAACCTAACTCTTGTGTAATATAAGCACCCGCATTATTTAAAGAGAGGGCTGTTACCTGTAAAACACGATAGAAAGGTAATTGCTCTATGGTTTGAATCAACTCTTTTGATGTTTCAACCACATCTCCTTTCTCTTTTCCTACAGTCAGCATCTTATTAAAGAAGTCATACGCAACAGATCCTTGTAACTTTAATCTATCGTACTTTTGCTCTGTTAAATAGTTTACTAAAAGCTTAGCTAACTTCACAACATGCATTTGACAAGTATCAAAATTCAATTCAACTTTCTCAGCATCGATACCTGCCAGTAAGATCTCAAACATTCCATCAGCAATTAATTTCGAATCGATATGAAAAGAGAGAGCGGTGACACCTTTCGTTACAATCTCTTTTGCCTGAGCGTTCGCTTTTTTTAGATGATCTACTTGAATCTCTTGACGAACAAACCAAGTATTATTATCTTTTTTTGTTCCTCTAACATAAGGAAATTCTCCTGGAAGTCCATTTACGGTTTCTAACCCTTTTATATCCTCTGCACGATAAAAAGGATTTAAGTTGAATCCCTCATTCGTCCTCCAAACAAGACGTTTTTCAAAATCCCTGCCTTTGAGATCTGCATTTACCCTCTCCATCCAATCTTCTGTTGCCACAGGAGAAAACTCTGGAAAAAGGCACTCTTTTTTACTGTCTGCCATAGTTTATTACTTTAATATTTTAGAAATGCCATTAACCTTGCTCTACCAAAAGCAAGTTTAATGGCTTACCTATAAAAATAGGTCTTGATACAACTACTAATATAGTTAGTTTGCTTGTAAAAAAATAAGATTTAAACAAACTTTGTATACAAAATTTATAAAAGAGCAACGAACGCTTGACTAACGAGTAGATAATGAGTAATTTTGCGTCGATTTTTAAAACATCAAGACAAAACTATGGATTGGATTCAAGACTTACTATGGAACCAGAGCTCTGTAGCGCATATTGTGTTGCTTTATGCATTCGTTATTGCGCTCGGTGTACTACTGGGTAAAATTAAACTCTTCGGAGTATCTCTTGGAGTTACCTTTGTACTCTTTGTAGGTATCGTAATGGGCCACTTTGGCTTTACTGGAGATATTGAAATTCTTCATTTTATCCGAGAGTTTGGGTTGATTCTGTTTGTGTTCTGTATTGGACTACAGGTGGGCCCTTCATTCTTCACTTCCTTTAAAAAAGGAGGAATGACTCTTAACTTAATTGCAGTTGGTATCGTATTTCTGAACATTGTGGTGGCTCTTTCTTGCTACTTCATCATGGATGGACGTGTAGAACTGCCTATGGTTATTGGAGTTCTTTATGGTGCTGTAACCAACACTCCTGGACTTGGAGCTGCGCAGGAAGCTCTTAATCAGTTAAATTACACAGGTCCTCAAATAGCACTAGGTTATGCTTGTGCATACCCATTAGGAGTTGTAGGTATTATTGGTTCCCTAATTCTTATCCGTTATATTTTTAGAATAGATCTTAAAAAGGAGCAAGAAGATCTAAAAAGTCAAGAAGACTCTAAGCAACAACCACTAATGCTTAGTTTAGAGGTTAAAAACGAAGCAATAAAAGGCAAAACATTAGTAGAGGTTCAAAAATTCTTTGGACGTTCATTCATTTGCTCACGCTTACGTCACGCAGATAAGGTTCTTATCCCAACACACAATACCGTATTAAATGAGGGCGACCAAGTTCTTATTGTATGTACCGAGGAGGATGTTGATGCTCTAACAGCACTCATTGGAGAACAGATAACAACAGACTGGGAAGAGGTTACAGACACGCTAGATACAGATATGATTTCTAGAAAAGTTTTAGTAACCAAATCTGAAATTAATGGTAAAAACCTAGGTGAGTTAAAATTCAGAAATCTCTATGGAGTAAACATTACTAGGGTACATCGTTCTGGAGTTGATTTACTTGCACACCCTTCACTGGTTCTACAAGTAGGTGACCGTGTTACCGTTGTTGGAAAAGAGAATGCAGTAAATAAAGTTGCTGATGTACTAGGTAACTCTCTTAAGCGTCTGGATCATCCAAACATCATTACCATATTCGTGGGTATATTCTTAGGTATTCTTTTTGGAAGCTTACCAATTAAATTCCCAGGAATGCCAACACCAATTAAGCTAGGATTAGCAGGAGGACCACTTGTTGTAGCTATTCTTATTGGTAGATTTGGACACAAACTAAAACTAGTTACCTATACTACTCAAAGTGCTAATTTAATGCTTAGAGAAATAGGTATCGTTTTATTCCTAGCTAGCGTTGGTATTGAAGCAGGAGGAAACTTTGTTCAAACAGTAGTTGAAGGTGATGGACTTTTATATGTTGGAATGGGTATCTTAATTACAGTTATTCCTATTCTAATTATGGGTACAATCGCCAGAGTTTATTATAAGGTAAACTACTTTACTTTGATGGGACTTATTGCAGGTAGTAATACTGACCCTCCCGCATTGGCCTATGCTAATCAGGTAGCAGGAAACGACGCAGCATCTGTTGGGTATTCTACTGTTTATCCTTTAACAATGTTCCTTCGTATTCTCACAGGACAAATGATTTTACTTATGATGTTAGGCTAGCCTAAAAACAGATATAAAAAAAGAGCAAGTTTAACTTGCTCTTTTTTTATTCTCTCTTACTTAAATCTCTATTTTCTTCTTAATAAATTCTATTAAAAATTCTACAGTTCCATCTATTCCAAAAATAGAGGAGTCTATACACAAGTGATAGGTGGCTGCAGCTCCCCAAGTATTATAGCTATAATAATTATAATAAGAAGCTCGCCTTTTATCCTCCCTAACAATTAAACTCTCTGCCTCATCTGCAGGGATATTATGCCGTTTACACAATCTTTCAACTCGGTATTTAGTTGGAGAGGTTATAAAGATGTCAACCTTACGAGGATGCTCTCTTAAAATATAATCTGCACATCTACCAACAAATAAACAAGACTTCTCTTTAGCTAATTTACGTATAACATCGCTCTGAATCTTAAACAAAGCATCGTTACTCAAACAACTTATACTTGGTGCTCCCCCGTCATAAACAAAAGGAAACCTCATACCAAAAAGTCCGCTAATAATGTTTTGAGAGACTTTTTCATCGGCTTTTTCAAAAAACTCTTTACACAGTCCACTCTCCTCCGAAGCCAAATCGATTAGCTTCCGGTCATAAAAACCTATATTCAACTTTTTAGCCAGCTTTGCACCAATTTCGCGACCGCCACTTCCTAGCTCGCGACCAATATTTATAACAAATGTATCATCCATATGCATACTTCTAAAATATAAAGATCTCTACAAACTTACTTTTTTTATGACAAAAAGCAATAGAAGTGAATTTTATTGTTGGATAAAAGGGAAGTTTTATCTCCCAAAGAAAGAAAATGAAAATAGCCCAATTTGAATATGATCTTAACCTTTGACGAAATGTAAAAAATGTTTCGTATTTTTGTAATCTAACTGATTTAATCAACAGCAATATGAATATATTAGAATTAAGTGAACAAGAGATTATTCGTAGGAATAGTCTGAAAGAGTTGCGTGAATTAGGGATAAACCCATATCCTGCTGAAGAGTTTAAAGTTAATGCTTTCTCTACTGAGATTAAATCTTCTTTTAAAGACGAGGACACAGAAAAAAGACAAGTAACCATTGCCGGACGTATGATGAGTCGTAGAGTGATGGGAAAAGCTTCTTTCATGGAGTTACAAGACTCCGAAGGACGAATCCAAGTTTATATTACCAGAGATGACATCTGTACTGGTGAGGATAAACAACTATATAACACCGTATTTAAAAAACTATTAGATTTAGGTGATTTTATAGGAATAGAAGGTTATGTTTTTAGGACTAAGATGGGAGAGATTAGCGTACATGCTGAAAAACTAACTGTTTTAGCGAAATCAATTAAACCTCTTCCTATTGTTAAACATAAAGATGGAGTTGCTTATGATTCTTTCGATGATCCTGAATTAAGATACCGTAGACGATATGTTGACCTTGCAGTTAATGAAGGTATTAAAGATATTTTCATAAAACGCACCAAGGTTTATACCTCAATGAGAAACTTCTTTAATGAAAGAGGATATTTAGAGGTAGAAACACCCGTATTACAACCAATTCCAGGTGGAGCTGCTGCTAGGCCATTTGTGACACACCACAACGCTCTAGACATGCCACTTTACCTTAGAATAGCCAATGAGCTTTACTTAAAGAGATTAATCGTTGGTGGTTTTGACGGAGTTTATGAGTTCTCCAAAAACTTCCGTAATGAAGGTATGGGTAGAACTCACAACCCTGAGTTTACAGCCATGGAGATTTATGTAGCCTACACCGATTACAAGTGGATGATGAAGTTCACTGAAAACATGATTGAAAAGGTTGCTATGGATGTTAATGGCACAACAAAAGTAAAAGTTGGGGACCGTGAAATCGACCTTAAAGCACCCTATAAAAGAATCTCCATGTTGGATTCCATTAAAGAGTTCACAGGGCATGATTTAACAGGAAAATCTGAAGAGGAGATTAGAGCCATCTGTAAAGAGCTTAAGATGGAAGTTGACGAAACCATGGGGAAAGGAAAACTTATCGATGAGATTTTTGGAGAATTTTGTGAGGCGCATTACATTGAACCAACCTTCATTACAGATTACCCTATCGAAATGTCTCCTCTTACTAAAAAGCATAGAGATAATCCTGAGTTAACAGAGCGTTTCGAGTTAATGATTAATGGAAAAGAGATTTGCAACGCATATTCAGAGTTAAATGACCCAATCGATCAACTTGAGCGTTTCCAAGATCAACTGCGCCTAAGTGAAAAGGGAGATGAAGAAGCTATGTATATTGACATGGACTTTGTTCGCGCACTTGAATATGGGATGCCTCCTACCTCAGGCATGGGAATTGGTATCGACAGACTTGTAATGCTACTTACTGGACAAACTGCTATTCAGGAGGTATTATTCTTCCCTCAAATGAGGCCAGAAAAGAAACCAGTTAAAGATGCAGATAGCAAATTTATTGAATTAGGAATTACCAAAGAGTGGATTCCCGTAATTCATAAAGCTGGATATCCATTAATCTCCAATTTAAAAGAGGTTAATCCACAAAAATTACATCAAGATATTTGTGGCATCAATAAGAAGTATAACCTTGAGCTAGCAAATCCATCTGTAGCAGAAGTTACTGCGTGGATTGAAAATATAGGAGAGTAGCTTTTATTCAATAAGTTACAAACGCCTAATCTTTTACAACGGAGGATTAGGCGTTTTTGGCTATTCTAAAAATAGATCGTTTTGCATTGAACAGAAGAGCCTTACTAGCTGTTGTTTACTATAGTGATCTGCAAAACCTTAATATTGAACCAAATAAACTTTATATAGTATGTTAAAACTTGATATTCAAAAGACCTTAAACTTCATAAGTAAAGACGCTATTGCTGCTTATGAAAAGAGTTCAAAAGAGGCTCAAAAAGCCCTAGAAGATGGATCTCGTCCAGGTGGCGATTTTTTGGGATGGGTACACCTCCCCTCTTCTACATCTAATGAGCATCTTGAAGATATAAAAAACACAGCAAAAACGCTTAGAGATAATTGTGACTACGTAGTTGTTGCTGGTATTGGCGGTAGTTATTTAGGAGCAAGAGCAGTGATTGAAGCTTTATCCAACAGCTTTAGCTGGCTTGCAGAAGAAAAAAAGAACCCTGTTATTCTTTATGCCGGACATAACATTAGCGAAGATTACCTATATGAACTTACCAGCTTTTTAAAAGATAAGAGATTTGGAGTTATCAATATCTCAAAATCGGGTACAACAACTGAAACAGCTTTGGCTTTCAGGTTATTAAAGAATCAGTGTGAGACTCAACGTGGCAAAGCGATTGCAAAAAAAGTAATAGTTGCTATTACCGATGCTAAAAAAGGTGCAGCTCGGGTTACAGCAGATAAAGAGGGATATAAGAGCTTTATCATTCCCGATAATGTAGGTGGAAGATTCTCGGTATTAACTCCAGTAGGATTACTTCCTATTGCTGTTGCAGGATTTAACATTGACAAGCTTATTGAAGGGGCAAAGCAAATGGAGAATACTTGTGGTCTCTCAACTCCTTTCTGGGAAAATCCTGCAGCTATTTATGCAGCTACTAGAAATGAGCTTTATAAACAAGGCAAAAAGATTGAAATCTTAGCAAACTACTCGCCAAAACTACACTTCGTTAATGAGTGGTGGAAACAGCTTTATGGAGAGTCTGAAGGGAAGGAAAATAAGGGGATATTTCCTGCAGCAGTAGATTTTACTACAGATTTACACTCTATGGGACAATGGATCCAAGAGGGTGAAAGAACAATTTTTGAAACTGTAGTTTCTATCGAAAAACCCAACCACTCTTTAACTGTTCCACAAGATGATGCAGACCTGGATGGATTAAACTACCTTGCAGGTAAGCGTGTAGATGAGGTTAATAAAATGGCAGAACTAGGAACTCAATTAGCACACGTAGATGGTGGTGTTCCTAATATTCGAATAACTATTCCAAACCTAAGTGAAAACAGCCTGGGACAACTCCTTTACTTTTTTGAGTTGGCCTGTGGAATTAGTGGATATATATTGGGAGTTAATCCTTTTAATCAACCAGGGGTTGAAGCCTATAAAAAGAACATGTTTGCTCTTCTAAACAAACCAGGTTTTGAAGAAGAGTCAAAACAGATACAAGAGAGACTTTAATTAAAAAGTAGAATAAGCCCTAGCTAATCCATTAACTAGGGCTATTTTATTAAAACTATGTTTAAAAGCTCATTAATTAATTTTTTAAGTAAAAATCAGTTTACACAGATAAATCCAAAAGCTATTCTTTTTGATATGGATGGTGTTCTCTTTAATTCTATGCCTAACCATGCCATTGCATGGCAAAAGGCCTGTAAAGAGAAAGGACTAAATATATCTGAGGAACAAGTCTACATGAATGAAGGTCGAACTGGTAAGAGTACGATAAATATGCTCTATCAAAAGCAATTACAAAGAGAGGCCTCACAACAGGAAATTAATACCATCTACCAGTTAAAGACTGAGATTTTCAACAGTTTACCTGAGGCTGAAGCAATGCCTGGAGCACTTGAGTTGATTATACAAATAGAAGCATTTGGCTTAACACCAATGGTGGTTACTGGGTCTGGACAAAAAACTCTTTTAGAAAGATTGAATAAGAGCTACCCCAATGTCTTTGATCAAAACCATATCGTTAGCGCATATGATGTTAAATATGGCAAACCTCACCCTGAACCCTATTTAAAGGCCCTAGATAAAATTCAGTTAAAACCTAACGAAGCAATTGTTGTAGAAAATGCACCATTGGGAATACAATCTGCAGTGGCTGCAACAATTTTCACAGTAGCCCTTAATACAGGTCCTTTAAAGGACACAGTTCTCCTTGATCAAGGAGCCGACCTTCTTTTTAAGTCAATGGAAGAATTTAACAAGGAGTGGAAAACACTTTATCAAGCCTGTATAGAATCCCTTAGGTAACTAGCAGAAGGATATAAAGTAAAAAGGAGACTTAAATTTAAGTCTCCTTTTTGTTGGGCTACCAGGATTCGAACCTGGAAAGTCAGGACCAGAATCTGAAGTGTTACCATTACACCA
>JASLCM010000023.1 GCA_030151845.1 Bacteroides sp. | reverse complement strand
TAAAATCTGCTCCTAGCGATTTCTTAAATTTAAATTTTGAAAACCTTACAGAGAATAGTATTGACTCTTTCATTACAAGTGAAGTAGAAAAAAGTAGTACAATAGTAAATACAGTGAAATGGTGTAAGCTACTTTCAACAGAGTACCAAGTCAAAGTTTTAAAAGAAGTTTACTATGATATTCCACGGACACTTTCATTTATCAAAAACACAGAGTTTATTTTACCAAATCCTTAGTGTAAGAACTTATATAAACTTCATATCTTCCTACTACTAACTAAAATAAGGCTGCAACTCATTTTTAAGTTTCAGCCTTATGTCTAAAATCAACTACGGTACCTCACGTTTTATTATTAAAAAAGCCAAAATCATTATTGCAAATCTTTCTACGCAAGAGAGGATTACTTCTCTTCAAACTACACTTCTTTTTTAATAGGTCTTTCATTGTGGACCATAAAAACCCATCTAACAAATTGTCAGAATCAGTCAAACTATCTTTAGAGTTAAATAAATACAAAAAGAACTCAATATAAGGCTGTTTTTTTATTCATTTTAAATACATATTCAAATAAAACCCATACAAATACACTATTTTTATAATTTTTATACAGCTTAAATACACTATTAAGAAAAACATAAAGAAAGCATAAATAAATATTTAGTGTTATATTGTTTTTTATTTATAGTTTTATATATCTTTAAGGCAAAATGACAAACGTTTGTATAGTACTACTTAATTAATGTCTAATTTTTTTAAAAGCCTTATGGAAAAAAGATTATTGATGTTCTTGACTCTATTATGCTTATGGGTAAGTGTAATAATGGCACAAACATTTAAGGTTGCCGGGGTTGTTACTTCGGCGGAAGATGATGCTCCTGTTATTGGTGCTTCTGTTTTAGTGAAGGGAACTACAATGGGAACCATTACGGGTATTAATGGTGAGTTTGAAATTTCTGGTGTTCCAACAAGCGCTAAAGTTTTAATTGTTTCTTATATGGGCTTGAAAACACAGGAGGTTACGATAGAGCCAAGAAGAATGAAGATTGTTTTACAATTGGATTCTAAGGCTTTAGATGAGGTTGTGGTTACAGCAATGGGAATTTCACGCGAGAAAAAAGCTTTGGGATATGCCATGACAGAAGTTGGTGGTGATGAAATGATCAAAGCTCGTGGTGGAATGACCAATCCTGTTAATGCGTTGCAGGGAAAGGTGGCTGGTTTACAAATAACTAGCGGATCGGGATCGATGGGAGGTGCTTCGAAGATTTTAATTCGTGGTGTTAACTCTATTTCGGGCAATAACCAACCTTTGTTTGTGATTGATGGGGTTCCTGTAGAGGGGGCCGACTTTAACTCCACAAATACGCAACGTGGGGGTGGTGGTTATGATTATGGTAACTTGGTACAAGACATTAACCCCGATGACATTGAGCAAATTTCGGTTTTAAAAGGGGCTAGTGCTTCTGCTCTCTATGGTTCTCGTGCCAATAATGGTGTGGTTATGATTACAACCAAGAAGGGAAAGAAGGGTGACGGACTTGGGGTTACTTTTACCTCTTCTATTGGTTTTGAAAAGGTTAATAAGTTGCCCAAAATGCAAAAGCTATATGGTGGTGGACATGGAGACTCTTTTAAGCAGATTACGATTAATGGAAAAACTTACAATTACCCAGACTACTCTACTGATGAGAGTTGGGGGCCTAAACTAGAGGGACAGGAAATTGTTTCTTGGTATGATTTGGCTAAGTGGGAAGCTGGTGGCAAGGTGGGTAATCCTACTACTTCTAAGTGGATTGCGCCAAAGCACGATATTGATGATTTCTTTGAAACAGGGGTTTCTTTTACAAATAACCTCTCGCTGTCTCAGGCCTCGGAACGTGCTTCTATGCGGTTATCTTACACTAACACAGATTTGAAAGGGTATATGCCAAATAGTTCTATGACTAAGAATGTTTTTAGTCTTGCTGGTACGGTAACTAGTCCGAATAAAAAGCTAGAGGCTTTTACCAATATGACCTACTTTAACTCTCGTGCTAAAGGGCGTATAGAAACTGGTTATGGGGATAATAATGTGATGGTGAAATTTGTTCAATGGGGGCATCGTGAAATTGATATGGCTCAATCTAAGGATTTGTATATAAAGCCAGATGGAACACAGGCTTCATGGAACCGATCTTCATGGGATAATCCTACTCCTGCTTATAGCAACAACCCTTACTGGAGTAGATACATGAACTACCAGAATGATTCACGTAACCGTATCTATGGAAATGTGGGCGCTTCTTATGAAATTCTTCCGATGTTGAAGTTTCAATATAAGGCGAACTTGGATTTTTTTGTAGATAAGAACTATGAGAGGAATGCTGTAGGTTCTCAAGAGCTCTCTAGGTATATGGAGATTTCTAGACAGCAATATGAGTTGAATCATGAATTTATGTTGATGTTTAAGAAGTCTTTTAACGACTATTCGTTGAGTGCCAACTTGGGTGCCAATATCATGAAGCGGAGGTATGAGTATGTATATGGTGAGACTCAAGGCGGACTTGCTATTCCTCTGTTTTATAATTTAAAGAACTCTGTTACTACTGCTGCGGCTCATAATCTATTGAGAAAAAAGGGGATTAACTCTATTTTTACCAATGTGAGTGCTGGTTGGAGAGGTATGGTCTATTTAGAAGCTACTTTACGAAATGATAAGTCTTCTACTCTTCCTAAAGGGGATAACTCTTACATCTATCCTTCTTTAACTGGTAGTTTTGTTTTTTCTGAGCTTTTGAAGAGTAAAGCGCCTTGGATCTCTTTTGGTAAGGTTCGTGCTGGATGGGCCAAGGTGGGTAATGATACAGATCCTTATCAGGTTCTATCGACCTATACGCAGTATACAAATATTGATACTTCTACTCCAGGATACCGATTGCCAAATACGTTAAACAATATGGATTTAAAATCGGAGTCTACCTCTTCTATCGAGTTAGGGTTGGAGATGTCTTTCTTAAACGATCGTTTAGGGTTTGATTTTACCTACTACTCAACAGAGACTAAGGATCAAATTATTCCTTTATCTGTTTCTGGTACTACTGGATATATTTATAAGGTGATAAAATCTGGGGTGATTACTAATAAAGGTATGGAGTTTTCTCTA
>JASLCM010000020.1 GCA_030151845.1 Bacteroides sp. | reverse complement strand
AGAACTAGGTGCAGCATTGGTTCTTGGAGAAAACATAGGAACAACAATAACTGCAAATCTAGCAGCTTTAACTGCAAACTCACAAGCAAGAAGAGCAGCTTTGGCTCACTTTGTCTTTAACGTCTTTGGCGTTATTTGGGTGTTAATCATATTCCGTCCTTTTATGGGATGCATTGAGTGGATTGTAGACTCGTTCTTTAGTACCAATGATCCAGCAGTTACAATCTCTTATAAACTGTCGGCTTTTCACTCTGTTTTCAATATTTGTAATGTTTTACTACTTATCTGGGCTGTTAAGCTAATAGAGAAGACTGTATGTGCTATTATACGCACTAAAGATGAAGATGAAGAGCCTAGACTTCGTTTTATTACTGGAGGGATGTTATCAACAGCCGAACTTTCAATCTTACAAGCTCATAAAGAGATTCACCTTTTTTCAATCCGTATTCACCGCATGTTTGGCATGGTACGTGATCTACTACATACGGAGAAAGATGATGAGTTTAATAAGCTTTTTAGTCGTGTCGAGAAGTATGAATTGATTAGTGACAATATGGAGATAGAGATTGCAAATTATCTGAACCAAGTTTCGGAAGGTAGGCTTAGTTCCGAGAGTAAGTTACAGATAAGAGCAATGCTTCGTGAAGTTACTGAAATTGAAAGCATAGGAGATAGCTGCTATAATTTAGCTCGGACCATAAATAGAAAGAGGCAGACTGCAGAGGACTTCACAGAAAAGCAATACAATCACATTCATTTTATGATGAATTTAACGAACGAGGCGATAGAGCAAATGATCTCTATACTTGAGAAGCATGATCGTCACAGCATAGATATGACGCGTTCATTTAATTTAGAGAATGAAATAAACAACTATAGGAACCAACTAAAAAATCAGAACATACTAGATGTGAATAACAAAGAGTATGATTATCAGATGGGGGTTTACTATATGGATATTATTGGAGAATGCGAGAAGCTAGGAGACTACGTAATCAATGTTGTAGAATCTGTTAGTGATGTACGTGATCGAAGAGTTGTTTAAAGCAATAAAAAAGGAGAGGCTAGCCTCTCCTTTTTTATTATCCTTCATAAGGTTCGAATTCATCTTTCCCTACTCCGCATAGTGGACATACCCAATCCTCAGGAATATCTTCAAATGCAGTTCCTGGCTCAATTCCGCTATCGGGATCTCCCTCTGCTGGATCATAAATGTATTCGCAAACAAGACAAATGTACTTTTTCATAATGATATTTTTTTGTGGTTTTTAATACTAACAAAAGTAATACCTTTTTGTTTCATTTTTCCTTTAAAAAGCTCATTTCTTTTCTTAGAAGCAAGAAGCCTGCTTAAGTAAAAGAGCAGTTAGCTGCTCCCTTTCCGCCTGAAATGCTTTTAAAATGGTTATGTTGAATGGAGATCTAACTGCAGCTTGTGCAGCAGCTTTAGCTACTTCAGCGTCATATTCTGATAGTTTTTCTGGCTTATACTTAAGGCTAGTTGCATCAACTTGAAAAAGTTGAGCGTACCAAGTGCATGCAGCTGTGAAACGACCAATATTAAGGTCTAGATGGTAGCCATCTCTACAAAAGTTATCACCAACCGCTGTTGTTCTACCATTTTGAATGGCGGTACCTACAGGAATGATCGTGGGGATATTATTATCTTCAGCAGCCTGTTTTGTTGCCGTAACAATTGCAGCATACATCTCAAACTGGTTGTTGTTGTACTTTGCAAATCCTTTATGTTTAGAATCTTTTGCATAAGCCCATGTTTGGTGGAGTAAAAAATTTACTCTGTTCTTATCTAAATGATCGTATAGAAAGTTCATGATTTGAGGGAGGAGATCTGTGTAAGAATTGTAAATTCCAGAGAGAGAGCTCACCTGCTGAATGCTTACAAAATCCCATTCCTCATCAGCTAGGGCAGAAAGAATAGTTTTGTTGGGTTCCTTTGTTAATTTACCATCTAGCCCCACTTTACGATAGTTGTAAGCAGCTGCATCGTTGGTTATATTTTTCCAATGTCTCTCCAGAGAACAACCTCCAATGTACATATTTCCTATGATTAACTGTACGCCTTCAGCCTCAGCTATCTCAAAGAGATAGTTCTCAATAGCATCTTCCGAAAAACTATTCCCAATAGCCAGAATCTTTATGGGCCGCTTACCCTTTGCTTTTAATACTTTTGTATACTTTTTAGGGAGTGATTTTTCTGATTTTGCCTGTAATTGTGCAGAGAAGCTAAACAGAAGAGCTAGTAGTAGTAAGTGTGTAAAACGTTTCATGTAAAATTAGATTTAAAATGAATTAGAATAATTCGTATAAAATTATCTCTTTTTTTTCAAGAAGCAATAAAAGTAAGCATTAATAAGGAGATTTCTAGCTCTAACATTATCGAAAGTATTTATGAATGTGATAAATAGAGAAAAAAGAATTAATTGTCTTTTAATCATCAAAAGATATTGTAGTTTTGCATAGATAAATTAAGTAGAATATGGATGTACCAAGTGATAAGCATAAAGAAGTAGGCTTAAAC
>JASLCM010000003.1 GCA_030151845.1 Bacteroides sp. | reverse complement strand
TTCCCAACGAGTGGGTGGAGTGGGCTGTGGGTGGAAACTCTCTCCTCTCCAACTTCTTTGCCAGTTTTGTGGGAGCCTTTATGTACTTTGCAACCCTTACCGAAGTACCCATTATCCAAGGACTGTTGGCCTCAGGAATGGGAAAAGGTCCGGCACTAGCTCTGCTACTAGCTGGCCCCTCCCTCTCCCTTCCCAACTTATTGGTTATACGCAAAGTATTGGGAACAGAGAAAACCCTAGTCTACTTGGTCCTAGTGATTCTCTTATCAACAGCTGCAGGTTACTTTTATGGAAGCTTCTTTTAAACAGCCCAAAAGTTTTTCCTCACGCCTTACGATTCAAAGTAACGGGGTATCTTTGCTTTTCATACTCTTATCGACTAAGATGCCCTCTTAAAAGCAATAGAAATCCAGTTAAGGTAGGCTCTTTTGGTAACCACAAACTTATGCACTAAAAGCTTCCCTATACAAGCAAAGAGCCCTATCACACACGATTTATGTGCGATAGGGCTCTTACTATCAAGTAGAGTGGCAGTTTTAGGGTTCTACTTCTTTTGCTCTTGAAGCCCCCTTTTCAACAGCCTTACCCTGTTTTTTTATCTTCTTTTTAAAACACTATTCATTACCCGAATCGAAGAGACCAACTTATCGGTAGAGGTAAAGACATCTACGTTCCAAATGTGAGACGATCGTCCCTTGTGAATGATCGTAGCAACTGCTCGAACCGTATCTCCCTCGTGAGCCGATGAGATGTGGTTTCCATTCACCTGCATTCCAACAACGAACTCATCGGGTTCCACAATCACCATCGATCCCAATCCAGCAATCGTTTCGGCCAGAGCCAAGGTAGCCCCTCCGTGCAGAATGCCAAACGGCTGACGAGTACGCTCATCTACCGGCATCGTTGCCTCTATTCTCCCCTCGGCTGCATAGGTGTATTGAATACCTAAGTTACCCATTAGGGCATGCTTGCTTCGCTCATTAAGCAGATCAAGGTCGATATCTACCAAACTCACATGCGCCAAGATGTGCTCCTCCACCACCAAAGCTATACCATCTTCGTTATTGCTTGTAGTCACAAAATCGGCACAACGCTTCACCGAATCGGTTGCATTCCCCATAGCAACCCCAAGTCCCGCCATCTGAATCATGGAGTAGTCGGCCACCCCATTACCAATCACCAAGCTCTTCGCCGGATTCATATTGAGTGCCTCCAACAAAAAGCCCAAGGCATTGGCCTTATCAATTAACTCGGGTACAATCTCTAAGAAGTAGGGCTCTGTACGAAAAACATTCATCACCCCATCCAAACGCATGCTAAACTCCTGCTCTAAACGCTTTATCTCCGCCAGGTCGTCATTCACAAGAATACACTTCCGCGGATTAAAGTCGATCGCTGCCGCCAAGGGTCTGTACTCCTTCAACTCCATACCATTGATGCGAGCCTCTTTCTGAATATAAGGGTTGGATTGATCGTTTGTGATAACCTCTGCATCGGTATAGGTAAACATCGCTACACCATGCTTGTTGGCCTCTTTCTCTATAAAAGGAAAGACCTCTTTTTCTATACTTTTAGCGAGCAAGTTCTCCTTGGCCTTCATATCTACAATCTGTGCACCATTGTAGGCCAAAAGATAACCACCGTATTTATCTAAATCTAATTTTTCTGCTAAGGGAAGGAGGCCATGGAGCGGACGGCCAGAAGCCAACACAATGACCACGCCTGTTTGTTGAGCCTTACGAAGAGCTGCAAGTGTACGCTTACTTATGAGCCCCTCATCGGTTAACAATGTTCCATCAACATCGAGAACTAATAATTCGTATTTCATAGTCTGTACTTTATGAAATTCTAGTAGCTCTCCATAAGGAGTGCCACTAGAATACCTATTGAAACAATCTACTATACCTCTCTATTTGCCTCTCTGCGCAAATCGATTTGGGTTATGTGGGATAGTCTATTGCAGCTCAAAGATACGAGAAAAGAATAGGGAAAATCTTGTTTTTACTTTTTTTAAAGAAGAATCCCTTCTACAGACTCTATAGAAGGGAGTTAACTTCCTGTTTTTACTCTTTTTCACAAAAACCAACTAACCACTCTTACCCCTGTCCATCAGTCCGGCTGTTAGCGTACCAACCACACTAACCAAAGCAGCTCCTAAAAATGCATGAATCAGGTAAAAATCGAAGAGTAAAAACAGTGCAAAAAAGAGCAGCATAAATAAGAGAAACAGATAGGTGTATTTAATGAGATGGTAAGTTTTCATAATTTCCTCCTTTGTTTAAATGAATAACAACACTTCTTCAAACCTTAGGCTTTATTTGTCGCCTACCATCGGTTGCTTTTCTGGTCAAGCGAAGATAGATGGTAGATAAAGCACTAAGTATAGCCGACCCTAAAAAGGCCTCACCAAAACGTAAACCAAACAACATCAATACGAATGTGAAGATCACCGTAGAAACTACAAAAAATTGAATGGCTTTTCTTTTAACATCTTTCTTTCCCATAGTCATTTAATTTATTGATTAGTATCTACTTAGATAACAAAACTTAGGGGT
>JASLCM010000269.1 GCA_030151845.1 Bacteroides sp. | reverse complement strand
AAAAGGGGCCTAATTAGGCCCCTTTTTGTTTTAAATTATATGAGATAGATCTTATTCAGATACTTTTTCTAACCACTTAATCATACTTAACATGGTTACCATTGAGATCAAACAAGCTCCAACAAATATCATCCAAGTAGCAGATATTGAGATGGACTTGTAGAAAATAGCTCCAATAAACAACAATTGATTTCCAAGTGCTGTTGCACATAGCCAAAGTCCTTGCATTATTCCCTGATATTTAGGGGGAGCAACTTTAGATACAAAAGAGATACCCAAAGGAGATATAAATAGCTCTGCAGTTGTAAGGATAAAGTAAGTTCCAACAAGTAGTAATGGAGTCACCTTTTGAGCTTCGGGAAGTCCTCCCATAGCCTCTACAGCAGATTTGCTAGGTAGTCCCATAGAGCCTAAAGCCATTACAACAAACGCAACTGCTGCAATTCCCATACCAATAGCAATCTTTTTAGGAGTAGAAGGTTCTTTCCCTTTGCTACGCAACCATCCAAAGATCCCCATCACTGCAGGAGTTAAAAATACAACAAAGAATGGATTTACCATTTGGAAAAGCTCTGCACCCACTAAACGAGTAAAACCTAAGTCAAGGTCGATCGTACTTAGATCAGTATAATCTTTAGCAAAGAAAGTCAGTGTTAATCCATTTTGATGAAAAGAGAACCAGAAGAAAATTACTACTGCAAAAACTGCAAATAGCGCATAGATTCTCTGTTTTACCTCTGCAACACTCATTTCGGGAACTTTGACCTCTCCATTTGCAACAGCAGCGGCTTTCGCAGCTGGGTCTGGGAAGTTCTTTTTATTAATCACGTAAATGACCAATGATATTGCCATTGCAAAAATAGCAACAGCAAAAGCATAGTGAAATCCTGTAGCAAAAACATTAAGATACTCTGCAGCAAAAGTTCCAAGTTCTTCTGTGCCATGTCCCATACTTGCAGCTAGCTCTTTTAAAGTTGTAGCTCCATCTTCAGAAATCGTTCCACCAAGTTGTGCATGACAGAGTTCTGGAAGAGATGAATTATATACAAATCCATTACTCTTTACCCACCAGTTTCTCACCATAACAGCAATAGCAGGAGCAAATATAGCACCAACATTAATGAACATATAGAACAGGTTGAATCCCTCATCACGTAAGTTGGAATACTTAGGATCATCATACATTTGTCCTACTAAAGCTTGCAAGTTCCCCTTGAAGAGACCATTACCAAAAGCTATTATAAATAATCCAAAGCAAGTAAAGCCTAGTAAAATATTAAACTTCTCTGCTGGTACAGGAGTTGGTGTTGGGATAGCGATTACAAAATAACCAACAGCCATCAACACTAAACCTGCTAGGATTGTTCCTTTAAAATTCTTGGTTTTATCTGCAATTATACCTCCAAAGAAAGCCATCATATAGATAGCGAAGTAGAACACAGAGTAAATGATACCTGCTTTGGTCTCATCTAAACCGAATTTAGACATTAAAAAGAGAGAGAGGATAGCCATCATGACATAGAAGCCAAAACGCTCTCCCATATTAGCCAATGCCGCAGCTAATAACCCCTTGGGATGTTTCTTAAACATAATCGACGTTTTATTTAGTTATTGTTTTGAAAAGTTCGTTTAAATAAAATTATCACAAATATAAACTTTTTAAAGAAATTAATCCTCAAAAAGTAGGCAAACTTCAGCTTCAGTAATACCAATGAGTGCTTGTGGAGCTATTTTAAGTTGGAGTCCACGTTGTCCTGCACTGATATAGATAAAAGGATGATCTAGACAGCTTTTGTGAATATAGGTTGGAAAAACTCTTTTCATTCCCAATGGAGTGCATCCTCCCCGTATATAACCAGTTGTTGCCAACAACTCTTTTAAAGGAATGGTATCACATTTTTTATTACCGGAAGATTTAGCAGCCAACTTTAAGTCTATTGTCTTATCTCCAGGAATTAAACACACAAAATGCCCTGTTTTATCCCCTCTTAACACTAAGGTTTTAAAAACTTGCTCTACATTCTCACCCAAACAATCTGCTACATGAACAGCACTTAGGTCTTTCTCATCAACATCATATGGTATTAAATCATAATCTATCTTTGCTTGATCCAAAAGACGTGCAGCATTAGTTTTATGAATTTTCTTGCCCATTATACTATTTTTGTACAAATTAATTACTTTATCTCAATAAAGCACCATAAAGACACTCATTTTAGTCTTTTTTTGACTTTAAACAACTTTTTCTCTTATTTGTTTTACATCTAACAAAAAAGGGAGACAATTGTCTCCCCTTTCCTTCTCTCATAAAAAATTGTAGTCTACAACTCTTTAATACGGATGTTTCTAAATTTTACAGGATAGCCATGTCCCAAAAATCCAATATGTCCTTTTTCATTGAAAAGACCTGGATGTTTTTTTCCATCAGCAGTACCATTTTTTGTTGCTTCACGAATGTTACCATCTAGAATAACAACACCATTTAGAGTTACTTTAATATTATCGCCATCGGCTATAACCTCTTCGTAGTTCCACTCACCTACAGGTTTCATGCCCTCTCTTTTTGCAGGAATAATTCCATAAACCGAACCGTGAGCTTGAAGTGGTGTAATTTTGCTGTAGATTGGATGATCATGATCTAATATTTGAATTTCCATCCCTACATAAGCAGCATCTCCTTCCATTGGAGTCCTGATTCCAAGTCCATTGTTTGCACCAGGAGTTAATTGGAATTCAAAACGGAAAACAAAATTGTCATACTCTTCTTTGGTATAAAGGTTTCCACCAAATCTTTTTTCTGGCTTCATTGAAATACAACCATCTTCTAAAACATAAGCTTTTGTGTTGCCTGTCCAATGATGCATATTAGTACCATCAAAAAGAACTTTAAATCCATCCTTCTCCTCTTCTGATGTCAGAGCAAATGGTTCTACACTATCTAGCTCTTTCACAAAAATATTTTTGTAAAATATTTTGCTTCCATGAGCTTGAAGTTCTAATTGTTCGAATGCTGGAATTGGTTGAGTTCTATCCCAAAAGTTTTCTAAAATAACATTATCTACTACAAGGATACCATTTAACTTAACTGTTACACGGTCTCCCACCATCTTTATGTAGAAAGTATTCCACTCACCCAATTTATTATCGGCAACTGTTAATGGTTTGCTTGGATTAACTTTGTTGTTATATAATCCACCTGATCCCACTTGTGCACCAACATTTGTTCTTGCAATATCCCAAATCTGAACCTGTGGGGTACCTCTTAAGTATACACCACCATCAGGTTCTTTACCATCTGCTGCTAATTTCCAATCAATGTACATTTCAATATCGCCGTATTGCTTCTCTGTACATAAATTGTCGTATCCAGTTCCATAATAGATAATAGAGCCATCTTCAACCTTCCAGTTTTCATGCATAATTTTATCGGCAGCTACTTGTTTTCTATTTAACTGAGCTTTCGACATTTTTGCACGTTTTATTGGGTTTTCAACTAAGCCTTTCCAGCCAGTTAAATCTTTACCATTGAAGATAGAAACAAATCCTTTTGTTTTAGGAGTTTCATCTAAAAACTTGCGTACAGCCTGACGGTGATAAATCGCATCAGGATTATCTAATACATCAATTACCTTATTCAACAACACCTCTACTTGCTCTCCATAAAAATGAGGGTTAGCTAGAGCTATATCCATTACAGCATTAGCAGCAGCCTGCTGAAGTTCTTTATTATCCAGATATTCACCTGCATAAATAAGCCCTAAGAAAGTGTTTGTTTTACCTATCTGAGCAATTATTTGTCTTTGATGCTTAACATTCTTAGCCGCTTCCATCCCTTTAACAAGCAACAATCTACGGTTTTCACCTGTTAGTTTAGGACTAGACACAAGCTGTATGTAGCGATTCATTGCACGGTCATAAAAGTTAGCTGTTGCAGGATCTTTAGCAATATTAAAT
>JASLCM010000259.1 GCA_030151845.1 Bacteroides sp. | reverse complement strand
TATACCTTATGCCATAATCACCCTAAAAGGAACAACTATTGGTACAACAACCGATGCTACAGGACACTATTTTTTAAAGAATCTTCCTGTAGGAAAATTTACCGTAGAGGCAAAGTCCATAGGTTATGAAACACAAACAGTAGAGATTGAGACTCAGAAAAATAAGACCTTAGAGATCGATTTTGAGTTGGAGGAGAGTGCCATCTCTTTAAATGAGGTTGTTGTTTCCTCCAACCGAAACGAAACAACCCGTCGTTTAGCTCCAACCTTGGTGAGTGTATTAGATACAAAAACATTCGAGAAGACCAATTCATGTACAGTGGCCGAAGGGTTAAACTTTCAACCCGGACTCCGAGTAGAAAATAACTGTCAGAATTGTGGGTTTTCACAAGTTCGAATGAATGGTCTTGAAGGAGCCTATTCACAAATCTTGATCGACTCCCGACCCATCTTTAGTGCATTAACAGGAGTTTATGGGTTGGAGCAAATACCCGCAACCATGGTAGACCGAATAGAGGTTGTTCGGGGGGGAGGTTCGGCACTCTTTGGCTCCTCGGCCATTGCTGGAACCATCAACATCATCACCAAAGAGCCCTTACGAAACTCCTCTCAACTTGCACACACCCTAACAGCCATAGGAGGTAAGAGTAGCTTTGTAAACAATACAAGTTTTAACTCCTCTTTGGTATCGGACAACCACCGAATGGGAGCGATGATTTTTGGACAGAAACGACACCGTTCTGTTTACGATAACGATGGCGATGGCTTTTCTGAACTCCCTCAACTCGATAATAGAACCCTTGGCTTTCGTTCTTTTATAAAGGTGAATCCCTATGCAAAATTCACTTTTGAATACCATAATATGAACGAATTTAGGCGAGGAGGAGATCGATTAAGTGAAGAGCCCCACAATGCTTATATCACCGAACAGGTAGAGTCTAATATCGATGGAGGAAATCTTAAATTCGACTATTACTCGCCCAACAACAAACATAAACTTTCTCTTTTTACAGCCGCTCAACTCACCAAACGCAAAAGTTATTATGGAGGAGGAACTCCAGTTAGTGAAATTCTAAACGATAAAGAGCTAACCGAGGCCGAAAAACTAGAACAGGTAGCAGGTAGAATGGAGTCGTATGGAAGAACCCGAGATATGACCTACTCAATCGGCGGACAATATTCTTATGATTTCGATAAACTTCTATTTATGCCTTCGGCCTTAACTACAGGTTTAGAGTACACTTCCGATGAGTTGAGTGACCGAAGTGGATACCGTAAAAAAGCAATCGATCAAAAAGTAGATACCAAGAGTGCTTTTTTTCAGAACGAATGGAAAAATGAGACTTGGAGCTTTCTTCTTGGCGGCCGACTCGATAAACACAAACTACTCAAAAATGCCATATTTAGTCCGCGAGCAAACATTCGCTACAACCCTCTACAAAACGTAAATTTACGAGTGAGCTACGGACAGGGCTTTAGAGCTCCACAACTTTTCGATGAAGATTTACACGTGGACATTGCAGGAGGAGATGTTATTATTAGGCAGCTCAACCCCAATTTAAAAGAGGAGAAATCACATAGCTTTAGTGGATCTGTGGATTGGTACTATCAACTGGGTGCTACAAACATCAATGTTCTTGTAGAAGGATTTTATACCAAACTAAACAATCCTTTCACAGCCATCTCTCATGAACAAGAAGATCAATCGGTTATTAAAGAGATTGTAAATGCCTCTGGAGCTAAAGTATATGGTGCAAACCTAGAGGTAAGAGCAGCCTATCGGGAGCTCTTCCAACTTCAAGTAGGAGCGACCCTCCAAAAGAGTCTGTACGACAAGGCCCATAAGTGGTCGGACGATGAAGACGACAACGTAAAAGCCGAAAAAAGGATGTTGCGAACCC
Organism: Bacteroides sp.; assembly: GCA_030151845.1. Lineage (GTDB taxonomy): Bacteria > Bacteroidota > Bacteroidia > Bacteroidales > Bacteroidaceae > Bacteroides_E. Next base: position 639 of record JASLCM010000259.1, on the reverse strand, counting down.
CAAATGTTTACGGTTACTTTATAGCAACAGCAACACCTTTTAAGCGTTTCAGTACCAACCTCTCTGGAAAGTATACAGGAGACATGCTTGTTCCTTATGAAGGAGGAGGGAAATTAAATAAAACCGTAAAGACACCCACTTTCTTTGAACTGGGGTGGAAGGTTGCCTACCAAGTACCCTTCTACAAAGGAAGCTCTCTCGAAGTCAATGCAGGAATACAGAACATATTCAATGCCTATCAAGACGACTTTGATAAAGGTCCCGATCGAGTTTCCAGCTATGTATATGGTCCCACATTACCAAGAAACTATTTTGCAGGAATGAAACTTATGTTTTAAGCATTCATCATTGGGATAAAAAAATCCTGCAGCTCAATTGAGTTGCAGGATTTTTAATTTAAATAAACTCCAATGTTATTAACTCATTTAAACAGACAACACCAACATACTTGGATGTTGAACTCCTTAAAATTAGATGCCTAAATGTAGCAACTATTTTTTTAATTAGCCACAAAAAGTGGAAAAAATAAAAGCTCTAATTCGTTAAAATTGATACCTTTACGAGGTAAACTTTAAATGTATAGCAATGAGAAAATATATTACTTTCTTATCTTCAACACTTCTTCTCTTTCTCTCTTCC
>JASLCM010000093.1 GCA_030151845.1 Bacteroides sp. | reverse complement strand
TATGTGAGAGCAACTCTGTTGATTGGAGTCGGGTAAATGCCTATCATTTGGATGAGTATATAGGTCTTCCTGCCAATTCACCTCAAAGGTTTGCTGAATTTTTAAATGAGAATTTATTCTCAAAGTTACCTTTTCGCACTATCAACTATCTGAATGCAGAAAGTAGAAACCCTGAAGCAGAATGTGATCGTTATGCTAAACTGATACAAGAAACTCCTATTGATGTGGCTTGTATTGGTATTGGTGAGAACGGACATATCGCATTTAATGATCCACATGTTGCAAATTTTGATGACCCTGAACTTGTTAAAATAGTGGACTTAGATGAAACTTGTCGTCAGCAACAAGTGAATGATAAGTGTTTTAACTCTCTTCCTGAAGTGCCTAAACAGGCATACACATTAACAGTTCCTGCAATAATGGCATCAGACTATATTTATTGTATTGTGCCAGGAGAGAGTAAAGCAGAGGCTGTAAAAAATACAATTCATGGAGAGATAGAAGAAAAATGTCCAGCCTCAGTTTTAAGAACTAAAAGTGAATCTTATCTTTACTTAGATAAAGAGAGCGCTAGAAAATTGAACCTTAAAGAATTATAGATATGAAAAGAGTACTGTTTTTCGTTGTGATAAGTTTGATTAGTTTGTTAACCTTTGCAAAAGGGAGTGATATAAAAGTGGGTGTTATTGGGTTAGATACATCACATGCACCAGCTTTTATAAAGATGTTAAATGCAGAAACGAAAGAAAAACCTTATGAAGGGTTTAAGGTAGTAGCTGCTTATCCTTATGGTTCAAGGAAAATAAAATCCAGTTACGATAGAATTCCTAAATATACAGAAGAGGCAAAAGCTCATGGAGTAAAGATTGTAAACTCTATCGCGGAGCTCCTAAAAGAGGTCGATTGCGTACTCTTAGAGACTAACGATGGAAATGAGCATTTAGCTCAGGCTGAAGAGGTTTTTAAGGCTGGTAAAACAGTCTTTATCGATAAACCAATAGGGGCAAACCTACCTCAAGCAATTGCAATAATTCGATTGGCGGAGAAATACAAAGTTCCGATGTTTACTTCTTCTGCTTTACGCTTTGTTCCTAAGAATCAAGAAATAAGAGCGGGGAAAATGGGCAAAGTTGTAGGTGCAGACTGTTATTCCCCTTGTGTAAATGAACCATCACATGCTGATAACTATTGGTATGGAATACATGGAGTAGAAACGTTATATACTATAATGGGGGTAGGATGTGAAACAGTATCCTGTACTTCAACAGAAGGAACTGTAGTAGCTGTAGGCAAGTGGAATGACAATAGAATAGGTACATTTCGTGGTGTAAGAGAAGGAAAACATGTTTTTGGAGGAACTGCCTTTACAACAGAGCAGGCTGCTCAGGTTGGAGGATATGATGGCTATAAAGATTTATTAAAAGAGATACTCCAGTTTTTCAGAACGAAAGAAGCACCAGTCTCTTTTGATGAAACCCTAGAGATTTTTACATTTATGGAGGCCGCTAATGAGAGTAAAAGACAAGGTGGGAAGCCAGTATCTATGAAAGAAGTTTTTGAAAAGGCCAAATCTGAATCTTTAAAACTATAATTATGTATAAAAAACTCATCTATCTTTTTTCAATCTTGTTTTTGCTTTCCTGTAAATCTAAGTCGGTTGATGATGGACTTGGGTTAATAACTCTTGATCCAGCACATTTTCATGCTGCATTATTACAGAAGAATAGCCATCCTATGTTGAGAAGTGATGTTTTTGTGTATGCACCAGATAGTATGCATTTGAAGTCGCATCTTGCATTGGTTGAATCTTATAATCATAGAGAGGAAAATCCAACAGACTGGAATCAAATAGTCTATGTTGGAGATGATTTTGTTGAAAGAATGTTGAGTGATAAAAATGGGGATATTGTTCTGCTTGCTGGGAACAATAGCGATAAGGCTGATTATATTAGTAGAACTATTGCAGCTGGAATAAATGTTTTATCTGATAAACCTATGATAATAACAGCAGAGCAGTTCCCCTTATTAAGACAAGCCTATAAAGATGCCGATAATAAAAAGGTCGTTCTTTATGACTTGATGACGGAGCGTTATGATGTTTTAAATGTTATTCAAAAAGCCCTAATGCAAACTACTCTTTTTGGAGGTTTAGCTGAAGGCACACTAGATAATCCTGTAGTAACATCGGAGAGTACTCATCATTTTATAAAAGAGGTCTCAGGAAGTAGGTTGATAAGGCCAGCCTGGTATTATGATGTTACTCAACAAGGAGATGGAATAACAGATGTAACGACACATCTCATTGATCAGATGATGTGGAAATGTTTTCCAGAAACAGCAATTGTATATGATCAAGATGTAACTGTTGTAGATGCTACTCGAGATTTTACAGCACTATCTTTAGAAGAGTTCACAAAGTCCACCACTCTCAATCAATTTCCTAGTTTTCTTAACAATGCAATTGTAAATGATACGTTGCAAGTATACTCCAATGGATCTATTCTCTTTTCAATAAAAGGAGTACCTATGAGTGTTAAGGTGAGATGGGATTTAGAGGCACCTAAAGGGGGTGGAGATACCTCTAAGTTTATTGTAAGAGGTAATAATGCGAACTTGTTAATTCTTCAAGGAAAGGAGCAAGACTATAAGCCTCAACTATATGTAGAAAGAAGGAGCGATTCAGGTCAGTCAGTCGAAGAATTTATAACAAACCTAACCGAAGAAATAAATAGCTTACAAAAAGAGTACCCTAAATTAACGATTAGAGAAGAAGGTGAAAATCTCTTTTTGATCAATATCCCTAATGAATATAGATTGGGACATGAAGCCCATTTTACAAAAGTTATTAACTGTTACATTGATTATATTAAGAATCAGAATATTCCCCAGTGGGAAGAGAGCAACACATTATCAAAGTACTTTATAACAACAAGAGCCTTGGAAATAGCAAAGTCTAAGAGCAAAGACTAAATGCTGTTACAAATAACTTTAAATTCCATTAATTAACTTATTATGAAACACACATCGTATTTACTTTCGGTATCCCCGCGGATACTGATGTTACTCTTATGCTTTATTTATAGTGGCTATCACTATACGTTATCGGCTGAAGAACAGTTAGATAGATCTGACTATTTACAGCAAAACCGGCAATTGACAGGAAAGATTATAGACTCTTTAGGGGAGGGTATCATTGGTGCTAATATTTTAGAGAAAGGTACAACCAATGGTACGATAACAGATTTTGATGGAAACTTTCAATTAGAAAATGTAAAGCCAAATGCAACTTTAGTTGTAACCTATGTTGGGTTTATTACTCAGGAAATTATAGTTAAAGACAAAAACTACATTGAGGTGACTCTAAAAGAGGACCTGCAAAGTTTAGATGAAGTTGTAGTAGTTGGGTATGGAACGCAGAAAAAAGCAAACCTAACAGGTTCTGTTGCTTCTGTTTCTGTGAATGAATTAGGTAAGAGGCAGGTCGGTCAAACCTCACTAGCTCTTCAGGGACTTGTTCCTGGTATATCAGTGAAACAGAACAGTGGTCAGCCTGGACTAGATGGTGGAGTTATTAGTATTCGTGGTAAAACGACACTGGGAGATAATAATGCTCTAATTTTAGTAGATGGTGTTGAGATGGGGATTAACAATATTGATGCATCTATGATTGAATCAATATCTGTTTTAAAAGATGCTTCTTCTGCAGCCATATATGGTTCAAGAGCAGCAAATGGTGTTATTTTAATTACTACGAAGAGGGCAAAAGCTGATCGCTTCTCTGTTTCATACAATGGATACGTTGGTTGGCAGTCTGCTATCGAGCTTCCTAAGAAGGTAGGTGCTTTGGATCACATGAACATGATGAATCTAGCTCATACAAATACAGGAAAATCTCCTATTTTTTCAGACGATTACATTAAGGAATATGCTGCAGGGATGAATTCAAACCCAGATAAATATCCAAACACTGACTGGATAGATGAGGCGATGACCAATAATGGAATGATGGAGAATCACTTCCTTACCTTAAGTGGAGGATCGGAACGTATTAGAGCTTTAGCCAATATAGGTTATTTTAATCAGAATGGTCTTTTAGAAAACACAAACTTTAAAAGATATACTTTTAGGGTAAATCTGGATATGGATATAACCTCTAAGCTCTCAGCACATATTGATGCTCACTTGGCTCAAACAAAACGTAAAGAACCTTCTCGAGGCACTGGTACTGCATTTCACTGGTTGGGTAGAATTCCTGCAACTCAGGCAGGTGTCCTATCAGATGGAAAGTGGGGGGAGGGTTGGAATGGCGATAACCCTATCGCTTTTACAAAAGATGGAGGACTACGTGAAGTAGAGAATCCTTCGGCAACACTTCAATTTAAGCTAAATTATCGACCTACAGATTGGCTAACCTTTAGTGGGTCTTACTCTCCAAACTACTTTGAGACACATGATAAGCGCTTTGAAAAAGCCATAACCTCATATCGAGACGATGGGTCTGTAGCATATGTTAAACCCGAGATTAGCTCTTTAACCCAATCTTCTGTAAGAAGTTTAAAAAACTTAGTTATGGCATCTGCAACAGCTGAGAAAAACTTTGGTGTACACGGAGTAAAACTACTTCTAGGCTATCAGCAAGAAGATCAGAAAACTCAAGGAGTTGGTGGCTACAGACAAGGGTATACCTTCCCTGATTATCCTGTCCTAGATGCTGGAGGAGGTGAAAACAAAAATTCTTGGGGTGGAAAATCTGATTGGGCTCTACGTTCTTTCTTTGGAAGAGTGAACTATGATTTTAAGGAGCGATATCTTTTTGAAGCCAATTTGAGATACGATGGTTCCTCGCGTTTTTATAAAGGACACCGCTGGGGAGTTTTTCCATCATTTTCTGGCGCATGGAGAATTTCCGAAGAGAGTTTTTGGGAAGACCTTTATCAAATCATACCAAACTTTAAGTTAAGAGCATCGTGGGGACAGCTGGGGAATCAAAATGTGGGTAGCTTATATCCATTCTCTTCCGATGTAAATTTAGGACTGGATTACTCTTTTGATAAAGAGATTGCCTCAGGTGCAGGTGTTACCACCTTAGCCAATCAGGAAATCTCATGGGAAAAAACTACAGTGACCGACTTAGGGCTAGACCTGAATCTTTTTGGGAAGTTAAATATCACAGCCGATTACTACTTTAAGAAAACAACAGGAATTCTCCTGAACTTAGATATTCCATTAATTATCGGTATGGGAGCGCCTGCTCAAAATGCTGGAGTAGTTGAAAATAAGGGATGGGATATCTCTATGGACTACTCAGATAAAATAGGGGAATTTAATTATCGAGTTGGCTTTAACCTTTCAGATGTAAAAAATAAAATAGTCGATTTGAAAGGTGTAGATCAAACAGGATACTTAGTAAATAGAGAAGGTCATGAGATGAACTCTATTTATGGATTAAGGGCTATTGGATATATTCAGCCGGAAGATTTTAACGAGGATGGTAGCTATAAATATGCCGCACAATATGGAAGTATAGCTGCAGGTGATATTATGTATAAAGACAACAATGAGGATGGTGTAATAAACACATCGGATCAAGAAGTTCTTGGAGGGACTATTCCTAGATTAACATACGGACTTACGCTTTCTGGAGAATATAAAGGATTCGATTTAAATGTTTTGCTACAAGGTGTGGGCAAGGCTAATGGATATATTTTTGGACAAGGTATTCAGCCTTTTTATCAAGGTGGTACAGTACAGGAACAACATAAAGATTACTGGACAGAGAGTAACCGAAACGCAAAGTTTCCTCGCTTGGCTTTTAATGAACCTAATAACGTACAACATTCCTCTTTTTGGATGAAGAATGCATCATACATGAGATTAAAGAATATACAATTGGGATATTCTTTACCTAAGAGTACATTATCTAAATTCCATATTTCAAATTTACGTTTCTACATAAGTGGTGATAACCTACTGACTTTTGATAATTTTTGGAAAGGATATGATGTGGAAGCTCCTGTTGGAAATGGCTCTTTCTATCCGCATGTTAAGACAATTAGTTTTGGTGTAGACTTTAGATTTTAACCTTTAAATGAATAAACATGAAAAATAGATATTTAATATTGGCTCTGCTTATACTGTTGTTTAGCTCGTGTGGTGATTATTTGGATAAGCAACCTTTGGATAGGCCATCTGACGGTACATTTTTATCTAATCAGCAAGAGATGGAAATGGCTTTAACTGGTTGTTACTCCTCTTTATATATAGATTTTGCAGCACTCCCATTTCCTTTTATGTTTGACTATGTATCGGATATAGGGTACGAAAGAAACGTGAATGATATGCAAGTGTTGGGACAAGGGGCAGCAGATGCTAATAATAAAATGGCCACTCAATTGTGGAGGAACTTTTATGCAGGAATAGCAAAATGCAACTACCTACTACAAAACATGAATCGAGGAGAGAATAGTGTAAAACCAGAGGATTATAGAAGGATAGCTAGTGAAGCACGTTTTCTTAGAGCACTTTTTTACTCTTATTTAATTGAGCTTTATGGTGATGTTCCTCTAGTTACAGAAGTGTTAACTTTATCCAATTCACAACGTGAACGCACTTCGAAGGAGAATGTCGTTAACTTCTTGTTGCAAGAGCTAAAAGAAGCTGCTGAGGACCTAGATGTTCAATTAAAAGGTACTTCAGGTCATGCAACGAAGGGAGCTGCTTTGGCTTTGCGCTCCAGAGTTGCACTTTATAACGAACGATGGGATGAGGCAATTCAGTCGGCAAAAGAGGTAATGAACTTAGGATCTTACGAACTTGAGGCAGAATTTGCAAAACTATTCACGTACGAGGGGCAAGATTCAAAAGAGGTTATCTTCTCCATACAGCACCTAACTGGTGTGCATAACCATTCGATGTATAACTTTCTAGGATCTAGAAATGCAAAAGCCTTTACCAATAAAAAACCCTCTTATCAAATGGCAGACTCTTATGAGTGTATTGATGGATTATCTATTGATAAGTCTCCACTATATGATCCAGAGAAACCTTATGAAAATAGAGATCCTAGGCTAGGCTATACCATAGCAGTTCCTGGATCAGAGTTTTTAGGCTTTCAATTTGAAACTCATGGGGATAGTATACAGTGTTGGAGTTATCGAGACAATAAACGGGTTCCTAACTTAGATGCAACTAATCCGTATGCTTCATTCACAGGGTTGTGTTGGAGAAAATACGCGAATATAGAAGATGCAGCAAACCCGAGAGAAGGACAGATGAATCTGATTGTAATACGTTATGCAGAAGTCCTACTAAATTATGCAGAAGCAAAAATAAAAAAAGGTGAAGTAGACCAATCTGTTTATGACGCGATTAATGCTGTTAGAGAGAGACCATCTGTAGCTATGCCAAAACTTGAGGGACTATCTAAAGAGGAGCTGTTTTATGCGGTTTGTCGTGAACGTAAATATGAGTTGGCTAGTGAAGGTTTAAGGTTATTCGATATTCGTCGGTGGAAAATAGCAGAAAAAGTGATGGCTATGCCTTTATTAGGCAGAATGAAAAAGAGTTATCCTAAAACTGCTCCGGTGATTGATAAGTATGGAACAGCTCATTATGATAAATCGATCATTGCAGGACAGGGTGAGTCGAGTGATTTTAAAATGCGAGTGGTTGATGTTAGAATATTTAATCCTAACCGTGATTACCTGTGGCCGATTCCTTATATCGAAAGACAGACGAATAAGAACCTTACACAGAATCCAAACTATGAATAAAGTGGTTGTATAAATGTATATATTGTATAGATTGTTGTTATAGTTTCTATTTCTAGTTAAATTAGGGATTAAAATGAAGAGTGGGGAATATTCCTCACTCTTCTGTACTATTTAAACCATGCAAAATATTTTTGAAACAATAGCAAATAAACTCTTTGGCTACTTCTGGTTTGAAGCTATGCACACGCGTATCGATCTACTTCTTAGAGGAGAGACGGAAGAGGAATTAATAGAGGTGGCAAAGCTAATTCAAAGCCGGTTAATGAATTTTGAAAAGATTGTTAATCGTTTTAACCCTAAGAGTGAACTAAGTATTTTAAATGAGACTGCTTTTAGAGATTGCGTAGAAGTATCAGAAGAGTTATTCCCTATTTTAAAAATGGCAATAGAAGCCTATAGTTCTACTTGTGGCTATTTTGATCCAACTATAAACTCAACAACAGCACTTTCTTCTAGAGACCGTATTGCTGCAGTACGGTTGGGAAAAAGTAGTGTACAATTTGAAGCCGATGGAATATTGTTAGATTTGAATGGGTTGGTAAAAGGAGTAATACTAGATGAGGTGATTAGATTAATAAGAGAGCGAGGAATTGAAGATGCCTTTATTAACTTAGGAAATAGCTCAATAGGGGTATTAGGCAATCAACCAGGTTCTGCCGAAGCTAGTGGATGGTGTATTGAGATTCCAAACTCTATTAGAGACAACAGAGAGGTGAATTTAGTGAATAGTTTTTTTACAACATCGGGAAATCTTTCACAGACGCATACTCATATCATTAATCCATTAACAGGTGTGTTTGTTCGAGGGAAAAAAGAGATATCGGTTGTTACTCCTACATCTTCTATGGGTGAGGTTCTTTCTACAGCTCTTTTTGCAGCTTCTCCAGATGAGTACGAAAGGATTTTAGCGAACTTTCCTTCCAGTTATATTTGTTAGTGCCTTTTCGGTCTGTGAAGAAAAATAGAGTATCCTTCAAAGTTATAGAATAAAAATAGTATTTTTGTCTCATCTTTCTAAAAAATGACAACCAGATATCATGGACAGGATTAAAATAAAGGATAAAGTTTTTACGCTTTCTATATCAGAAGAAGAGATATTAAAGGAAGTTTCAAGGGTAGCATCTGAAATAAATACCAAGTTAGCAGGAAAAGATCCCATATTTATAAGTGTTTTGAATGGCTCTTTTATGTTTACTTCAGATTTAATGAAGAGGATAACCATCCCCTGTGAGATTTCTTTTGTTAAACTAGCCTCATATCAAGGAGTGGCCTCCACAGGAGAAATAAAAGAGATAGTAGGTATAACAGAGGATTTGAAAGATAGAACTGTTGTAATAGTTGAAGACATTGTAGATACAGGCTTAACTATGCAACGACTATTAGAGTCCATCGGAACGAGAGCTCCCAGAGAGGTCTTTATAGCTTCACTATTATTAAAACCAGAGAAGCTACAAGTGGATGTAGATGTTGACTTTGTCGCCATGAAAATTCCAAACGATTTCATCGTTGGTTATGGATTAGATTACGATGGTTATGGACGTAACTATCCAAATATTTATACAGTAGAAGAATAATTAAAGGTAAAAGATTTTATAAATGTTGAATGTTGTAATTTTTGGAGCTCCTGGATCAGGAAAGGGAACTCAAAGTGAACGTATTGTAAATAAATTTGGACTAAACCACATCTCAACAGGCGATGTATTGCGTGCTGAGATAAAGAAAGAGTCTGATTTAGGAAAACTAGCAAAAGGTTATATTGATCAAGGACAGCTTATTCCAGACGATCTTATGGTGAATATACTAGCAGATGTATATGATAGCTTTGTTGATAGCAAAGGTGTTGTATTTGATGGTTTCCCAAGAACGATTCCTCAAGCTGAAGCATTAAAGAAAATGTTGGCGGAGCGTGGACATGAAGTGAAAATTATGTTAGACTTAGATGTTCCTGAAGAGGAGTTGATGAAACGATTAATTAATCGTGGAAAAGAATCGGGGCGTGCCGATGACAATGAAGAGACAATCAAAAAGCGTTTAAACGTTTATCATACGCAAACAGCTCCGCTAGTAGAGTGGTATAAGAAAGAAGGATTGTATAATCACATCAATGGTTTAGGGTCAATGGAGGCTATTTTTGATGAGATTTGTACTCACTTTTCACAAAAATAATATTATCTAAAAGATTTAAAGACAATGGCTGAATCAAATTTTGTTGATTACGTAAAGATTTACTGTCGCTCAGGTAAAGGAGGACGTGGATCTACGCATATGAGGCGTGAAAAATTTGCCCCAAAAGGAGGACCTGATGGGGGAGATGGTGGACGAGGAGGTCATGTTATTCTTCGAGGGAATCGGAATTACTGGACACTTCTTCACTTAAGGTATGAACGGCATGTATTTGCAGGGCATGGAGAATCTGGTAGTCGAAGCAGGAGCACTGGTAAAGATGGCGAAGATAAGGTGATAGAGGTTCCTTGTGGTACCGTTGTCTTTAATGCAGAAACTGGAGAAAACCTTTTTGATGTAACTGAGCATGGTCAAGAGGTTGTATTATTACACGGAGGTCGTGGTGGACTAGGAAACTGGCACTTTAAAACAGCCACAAGACAGGCCCCTCGTTTTGCACAGCCTGGTGAACCTATGCAAGAGATGTCAGTTATACTAGAGCTTAAACTATTAGCAGATATTGGGTTGGTTGGATTTCCTAATGCAGGAAAGTCTACACTACTTTCAGCAATATCGGCAGCAAAACCTAAAATAGCAGACTATCCGTTTACTACACTGGAACCCAATCTTGGTATAGTACCTTATCGAGATGGAAAATCATTTGTTATGGCAGATATTCCAGGAATTATAGAGGGGGCTAGTGAAGGTAAA
>JASLCM010000251.1 GCA_030151845.1 Bacteroides sp. | reverse complement strand
ACAAAAAAAGGTTCTACTTAAAGATGTACCTCCGGAAGCTATTCTAGATTATTTATCAAAAAAGTAGCTTACTAGTAAATCGATTAAATTATTATTATCTTTGTAGAGGTATCGGTTTATCCAATCTATCTGCATGAAAGGATAATTAAATGGGAATTGGGTGTGAATCCCAAACAGTCCCGCTGCTGTAAGTCTCGCTAATGTACTCAGCTTTCTACCAAACATGCCACTGGGACAATCCTGGGAAGGCCTGCTGAACTACAGAGATAAGTCAGAATACCAGCCGTACCATTCAAAATCATTGCTTTCGAGGATAAAGCGTTGAGTCTGATGAGAGATTTCTCTCTCACTTATTCACCTCGTACTCAAAGTAAGTTGAACTATAAACTCTGCCAAGTTTATAAAAAAATGTCCAGCCGAAATTCGACTGGACATTCTTTTTAAGTTATTCAATCAAACTCATCCATATCACCAAAGTAAAATGGTTCTATGAAATCATCCAACTGTCTTCTCTCTTTTTTAGTAGGACGCCCAGTACCTCTGGCTCGATCCACAAAGCCGCCAATTCTGTTCATCTCTAATAACTCTAATTGTTCAGGAGCTGTTAAATCTTCAAGTACATCTGGAACAAGTTTTGCACCAACTCGTTTCTCTATAGCTTGTAATACTTTATAAGTATATGTTACAGGCGGTTTTCTAACATCTAAGACATCTCCAGCAGAGACAAGCTTCGCTGGTTTAACTGGCATTCCATTCATCATAACTCTGCCTTTTTTACATGCTTCTGCTGCTATAGCACGTGTTTTAAAAATACGTGCAGCCCATAACCATTTATCAACTCTTGCATCCATTATATTATCTGTTTACCATTATATTGATTCATTGTTAATTGTAACCCTGCTAAACAAAAGCTTAAAATCATCTCTATTGCCTGCTCTACTCCTTTTTCTACAAGCTTTTGTTCTTCTGTTTCAAAGCGACTTAAAACAAAATCAACTTGCCCACCTCTGGGAAATTCAGCACCAATACCGAAACGTAACCTTGCATAGCTAGAAGTGCCAAGGATTTGAGCAATATGCTTCAATCCATTATGTCCAGCATCACTACCTTTACCTTTTAAACGTAGAGTTCCTAAAGGCAAAGCCAAGTCATCTACTAGTATAAGAACACGCTCCAATGGAATTTTCTCTTTTTGCATCCAATAACGAACCGCATTCCCACTTAAATTCATATAGGTAGATGGTTTTAAAAGAATTAGCTCCCTCCCCTTTCTTGAAATGGAGGTTGTAAATCCATATCGTCCATCCCTAAAAACAACATTGGACGCTTTAGCTAAAGCGTCCAATATCATAAAACCTATATTGTGTCTGGTTTCATGGTACTCGTCTCCGATATTACCTAAACCCACAATTAAATATTTCATTTATTTCCTTATTTATGCCTCTTCGGTTGAAGCTGCTTCTTCACCTGCAGCAGCAGCTAATCCTCTAGCAGCACGTGTTAGACGCACAGCACAAACAACAGCTTCTTTAGCATTAAGTATTTCTAATCCTTCGTAGTTAAGCTCACCAACCTTTATTGTTTTACCAATAGCTAGTTTAGTAACATCAATAACTAAACGATCTGGAATAACGGTGTATGGAGCTTTAACTCTTAGCTTACGTAATTGTAATCCTAACTTACCACCCGCTTTAACACCAACAGCAAGACCTTCTAGTTTTACAGGTACATCCATGATTATAGGCTTTTCTTCTGTTATTTCCAAAAAGTCTACGTGAAGAATATTGTCTTTTACAGGATGAAACTGAATATCTTTTAAAATAGCTTTAACTGGCTCTCTTCCTTCTATTTGTAAATCTACAACATAGATATTAGGAGTATAAACAAGTTTCACTAAAGATTTATCAGTCACAGTAAAGTGAACAATCTCTTTACCACCATAAAGGACACAAGGAACATCACCAACTTGGCGCATGTTTCTTAAAGCTTTTGCTTGTACAGATGAGCGTGAGTCAATTTCTCTAACAGCTCCTTTTAATTCAATTGATTTCATTTGTGTTACTCTAAATTAAGTTAATTTATTGCTTAATTCACCATCACACGATGCTACTCTAAATTTATAATAAACTAGAAGCATACAATATGCTGTCAAAAAGCGGTGCAAAAATACTCAAATATTTTCTTTCTACAAAGATTTATTTAATCAAAGTCTATATCAATATCTATTTCTTGCGATAATGGAGTCGTTATTTGCTCATCAGCAAGACTATTCACCTCTGCTTCTAAAGGACTAAAACGTGTATCTGGCCCTTGCTTTTCATAGATATAATCTATAGCCTCATTCATGCCAGCGAGAAACTTTTCAAAATCCTCCTTATAAAGGAATATTTTATGCTTCTCAAAACTGATCCGAGTGTCATCACCCTCACCTGAAATCACTTTCTTGCTCTCTGTGATAGCTAGGAACATCTCTTCTTTCCTATTCTTTTTTACATCTAAATAGTAAATGCGTTTTCCAGCCTTTATGGCTTTAGAGAAAACAATATCTCTATTGTTCATATCAGCAACACCTTTCTTTTTTAAACCTTCCATATTTTATTGTTATAGGGATAAAAATTCGGTGTCAAAATTGGATATTTTTTTTAACCTATCAAAGGAAAAGCTTTTATAAAACAAAAAAAGGTTATGAAATTGTTTAAACTGCAATAAAATACCTATTTTTGCAGCTTGTTAATAACAGCAATAGATTTAGTTTAAAATGATAAACAGAGTTCTTATCCGTCTTAAAGTTATACAAATTGTATACGCTTATTACCAAAACGATAATCGTTTATTAAGCACCGCAGAAAAAGAGTTATTCTTTAGCTTAGCCAAAGCACACGACCTATACAATTATCTCTTACTCCTCATGGTAGCGGTAACCGAATACGCAAGAGAGCGTATTGAACAAGGAAGAAACAAGCTGGTCCCCAC
>JASLCM010000092.1 GCA_030151845.1 Bacteroides sp. | reverse complement strand
TAATGAAAATATCTACGGGAAAGAGCTCACACTTGAATATGTTAAACGTATTCGTGATGAGATAAAGTTCGACGGACTAACACCCTTAATAAAGCAATTAGGAAGTGATGAAGAGGTAAGTAGAAAGATTTTAAAACTGTGAATCATCTGTTATGTAAATCCTTCTAGCGCATAGAGGGATTTTTTATTTTTAAAAAACTATATATGAAAAAGGTGTTTTTAGTTTTGCTTGTATTTATTGTAGTACAGCAATTAGTCTCTTTTGTAGTCTCTTTCTTTGCCGTTTTAATAACAGGTGGCTTTGATGGTTTGCAAATGCCAGGAGTCCTTGGGATTGCCTTACTCTCCAGTGCCTTAGTTACTCTTTTGGTTTTTTACAAAATGGATTATTTAAGAAAAGAGGACTTTTTCTTCCCAAAAACATCTGCTAAGGTCTATATCGGTTCCATTCTAGCATGGGTAGGAGGATATATTGCACTAGACTATATTTTGTCTGTGCTAAGTTGGCTACCAGACTTAATGGCTCAAACCTTTGATCATGTTCTGACCTCTCCTTGGGGAATTATTGCAATTTCCATTATTGGCCCTATAGAAGAGGAGATAATCTTCCGACTAATAATCTTAGGTGTTCTGTTAAAAAAATATGCACCTTGGAAGGCTATTTTGATCTCTGCTTTAATTTTTGGTGTAATTCACTTTAACCCAGTACAGGTAGTGGGAGCTTTTCTTCTAGGACTTCTATTTGGATGGGTGTATTATAGAACTGGAAATATTCTAGTTCCCACTCTTCTACATATAATAAATAACTCCATGGCTGTGATTTTACTTCGAATTCATGGAGCAGAGGTAGACTCTATCCGTGAGTTAATGTCAGGTTCTTATTATGCTGCTCTATTGGGAATAGGACTTCTTTTATTGGGAGTAGGGGTGTATACACTGCATAAGAGTATACCTTTTAATTGGGGAGTAAAAAAAGAACTTTCTGATTAATCAGAAAGTTCTTACCAATTACTTCAGACTCTGCTTTGCCTTAAATGCTAAAGCAAAAAGCTTCATTTGTTTAACCATGGCGAGTAACCCATTACTTCTTGTAGGAGAGAGATGTTCTTGAAGACCTATCTCATTAATAAAGTAAAGTTCAGCATCAAGAATTTCTGAAGGGGTATGGTTGGATAAAACTTTTATTAGTAGTGTTATTATTCCTTTAACAATAAGAGCATCACTTTCTGCTTCGAAGTGTAGCTTATTCTCTTGCATTTCAGCATGCAGCCATACACGACTTTGGCAGCCCTCAATAAGGTTTTGGTCTATTTTGTACTTTTCATCTAAAGGGGGTTGTTCATTCCCTAGCTCAATGAGTAGCTGGTAGCGATCCATCCAATCGTCTAAGACTTCAAACTCCTCAATAATTTCATCCTGTATTTCATTAATTGTCTTCATTTTACTTTTCGTTATATATAATAGCTAGAACAGTTTGGCCAACTGCTTTTAGTGTTTCTCGGTTAATATTTTCTAATGTATCATCTACAGTATGCCATGTGTCCCCAAAACTCGATTGTGGGTTGTTTGGGTGATGCGGAATGATGTCGATTGTTGGTATTCGTGCAAGTTTATTGACGAATAAGTGATCATCGATTACAGGCCAATTAGCAACTTTTTTGATAAAAAACGCTGAATATCCTAGCTTATGAGCCCTTTTCCACACTTTGCTATTAATCTCTTTTGCATAATGTTCTGAGTAGTACTCTTTAAAGAAAGTAGCATTTTCACCTCCAACCATATCAAGTAGAATTCCAAAACGTGCATTGTAGTTTGCTACGTGTGGATGTTTTGCCCAGTGTTGTGAACCTAAACACCAATAGGCTTCGTTATGTTCTCCTCTATACTCTTGATGAGGACCATAGTCTTCGGCATCAAACAAGATGAGGTCAACGCCTAGCTCAGGCTCATTCTGGCTAAGTTGTCTGCCGATCTCTAAGAGGACGCCCACTCCACTTGCTCCATCGTTAGCCCCAATGACAGGTGTGTAGTGGTGTTTAGAGTCTGGATCATTGTCGGCCCAAGGGCGTGTGTCCCAATGTGCAAAAAGAGCTACTCTTTTCTTTTTATCGGGTTGATACGAACCAATGATATTAGTTGCATTAAGCAATGTGCCATCATAAGCTGTAACTTCTATCTCCTGTGTTGTTACTTTAGCACCAACCTCTTCTAGTTTGCTTTTTAAATAACTAGCACAAGCTTTATGTCCTGCAGAATTAGGAACTCTTGGTCCGAAAGAGACCTGTTTCTCTATGTATGCATAGGCGGAGTCTGCATTGAAAGTAGGAATTAGCACCTCTTTATTTTCTTCTTCTTTTGTCTCCTTCTTGTTTTTTTGGGCTCCACAGCTTATAACTGTGGTAATACAAAGGAGTGTAATTAAGATATTTCTTATTTTCTGCATGTCTTTTAATTCAAGGGTTTTCAAATTTACTCTTTTTAGCTGGTATTTCTAAATCAATCTCTTTTTTTTAGCTATTCTCATTCTTTATCAATTTTATTTTATAAAACGCAATTTAGTAGTTGCTTTGTTTACTGAAAGGTTTACCGTAGCTCCTAGGATTAAAGGGTAGTTGGTCGTTTGATGACCGGCAGGGAAGTTGAAACATATAGGGAAATCATACTCTTTTGTAACCTCTTTAATCGCATAGTATACACTTTGTGTCAGACTAGCATTCTCTTCATGATCAGTAAACTGTCCAACAATTAACCCCTTAATCTTATCGAAAACACCACCGAGTTTTAAGTTATAACACATTCTTTCAATAGCATAGGGGGCTTCATTTACATCTTCTAGAAAGAGAATTGCATTATTTGTAATTAGATCGTAACTTGTTCCTCGCAGTCCAGAAAAAACAGCCATATTCCCCCCAACTAGTGTTCCAACAGCCTCACCTTCTCTATTGTATTTGTGGTAAGGGACAGTGTACTTGGGAAGTTTGCCTCGCAACAAATTAAAAAGAATAGTGGTAGATGTCTCATCAATAGGTTGGGTTGCTATATGTTTGCACATAGGGCCATGTATAGAGGCATACCCCTCTTTTTGTAAAAGACTATGAAGAATCGTAATGTCACTATAGCCAATTAGCCACTTGGGATGATTTTTGAAAAGAGAAAGATCTAGCTTATGCAAAAGATGTACAGCTCCATAACCTCCACGCGTGCATAGTATTGCTTTACAGGAAGAGGAATCAAAAGCTTCTTGAAGGTCTTTGAGTCTCTGTTCTAAAGTGCCCGCATAAGAACCCGCAGATTTGTATACGTTAGATAATCTTTTTGGAGTAAAGTGTAGCAACTGAATGGTTTTCATTGCCTCTTTTACATATTTTCTCTCAATCTTACCCGAGGGCGAAACTAGGAGAATTTCATCTTTATCTTGAAGAAAAGGAGGGAAGTGCATACCCATAATGATCTATTTTGTACAAAAATACAAAATGATTCTAATAAGTAACCGCTTTACTTGGATGAAGTAGTAAATCCTTCTCTAAAAAGGAAAACGACTATATAGTTGAATTTTTAGGTGAATAATTAATCCTTTTTTCTCATATTTGCTAAAAACCTTGCATAATGAAACCGATTACAAGTTTTAAGGAGCTAATAGCTCGTCTTAAAAAAGAGAATAATCCTAAACGCATTGTAGTTATTTGTGGCTACGATAGCCATACAGAATATGCACTTTCTAGAGCTTTTGATGAGGGGATTGCTACAGCTCTGTTAGTTGGAGATCAAGAGCGACTGTCAAAACTTTCTATCGTACAAAAATATTCATCCAAGCTGAGTATTGAAGATGTTAAAGGGGTGGATGAGGCTGCAAAAAGAGGAGTAGAGCTTATTCGACAAGGGAAAGGAGATGTACTAATGAAAGGTGTAATCAATACAGATAACCTGCTTCGAGCTATTCTGAATAAAGAGTTTGGCTTACTTCCAAAAGGCAGAATTTTAACTCACTTATCTGTAGTTGAAATGCCTACTTATCATAAACTACTTT
Source organism: Bacteroides sp. (assembly GCA_030151845.1). Taxonomy (GTDB): domain Bacteria; phylum Bacteroidota; class Bacteroidia; order Bacteroidales; family Bacteroidaceae; genus Bacteroides_E. The sequence continues at coordinate 7,529 of JASLCM010000092.1, read as the reverse complement.
TCTTTACAGATGCTGCAGTAATCCCTCGTCCAGAAGAAAAACACTTTATGGCCGAAATAGCTTATGCTATAGAAAGCTGTTACCGTTTTGGTATCGAAGAGCCTAGGGTTGCACTTATTCACTGTACAGAGAAGATCAGTGAGAAATTTCCGCACACCATAAATTATCAGCGTATTTTAGAGCGCTCTAGGAAAGGAGAGTTTGGTAAAGCACTGATAGACGGTCCGATGGATGTTCGTACGGCCTGTGAAAAAGAGAGTGGAGAGATAAAAGGAATCAAATCTGTAATAGGAGGAGAGGCCGATGTGCTTGTTTTTCCTAATATTGAATCGGGTAATTGTTTTTATAAAGCAGTATCTTTGTTCGCTAAGGCAGAGATGGCAGGTACATTACAAGGTACAGAGTGTCCTATAGTTGTAACTTCAAGAAGTGACTCGGGATTGTCTAAATACTATAGTTTAGCACTTGCTTGTTTAACAGCAAAAGGAAAATAGAAATGAAGATTTTAGCAATCAACCCTGGATCCACATCAACTAAGATAGCAGTATACAATGATGAGGTTCCAGAGTTAGTTAAAAATATAAGACATGATGTAGAGTATATTCAAACCTTTGAACGCATCATAGACCAGTTTGAATTTAGAAAGTCAGTTGTATTAAAAGAGCTTCAAGAGAATGGAATTCCTTTTCAGTTTGATGCAATTATTGGTAGAGGAGGGTTAGTAAAGCCTATACCTGGAGGAGTTTATGAAATAAATGCTGCAATGAAATATGATACATTGCATGCTATGCGAGTACATGCCTGTAATTTAGGCTGCTTAATTGCCGAGGAACTAGCTCGCTTAATACCTGGCTGTAAATCTTTTATAGCAGATCCAGGTGTAGTAGATGAGTTAGATGATGTAGCTAGAGTATCTGGCTCTCCCCTCTTGCCTAGAATATCTATATTTCATGCATTAAATCAACGTGCTATTGGTCGAAGATATGCCAAAGAACACGGGAAACCTTATCAAGACCTATCATTAATAATTTGTCACCTAGGCGGTGGGATATCTGTTGGAGTCCACCACAAGGGGCGCGTGATAGATGTAAATAATGCACTGGATGGAGAAGGTCCTTTTTCGCCCGAACGTGCAGGTAGTTTGCCTGCTGGAGTACTGATCGATCTTTGTTACAGTGGTAAATATACACGAGATGAGCTGCAGAAGCGAATATCTGGAAAAGCTGGTTTAGTCGCTCATTTAGGAACTACGGATGTAGCCCAGATCATTAAACGAATTGATCAAGGTGACCGAAACGCAAAATTGGTTTTAGATGCAATGATTTACAACGTTGCAAAAAGTATAGGGGCGGCATCTGTTGTCTTGTATGGGAAAGTGGATGCTATATTACTAACAGGAGGGATTGCGTATTCGGACTATGTGATTTCTCGTCTTAAAGAGAGAATAGCTTATTTAGCACCAGTTATTGTTTATCCTGGTGAGAATGAAATGGAAGCATTGGCTTTAAATGCCTTGGGTGCTTTGCGAGGAGAATTACCCATAATGCCTTATACATAAAAAAAAGGTCTAAAATATTTTAGACCTTTTTTTATTTGAAGTAAGACACTAATTAGTCTTGCTTTTTTTCTTCCCTTTCAGGCCTAGGTAATAGAACCTTTCTTGAAAGTTTAAACTTACCAGTTCTAGAGTCTATGTCAAGAAGTTTAACGTCAATTTTGTCTCCTTCTTTTATACCAGCATCTTCTACTTTTTCAAGTCTTCTCCACTCAATTTCAGAGATGTGAAGTAAACCATCTTTGTTAGGTAGGAACTCTACAAAGGCTCCATAAGGCATAATTGAACGTACTGTACCGTTGTAAACTTCTCCTATTTCAGGAATAGCTACGATACCTTTAATTTTGTTAATAGCATCGTCTATTGCCTGTTTATTACAGCCAGAAATTTCAATTCTACCAGCTTCTTCAACCTCCTCTATAGTAATAGTTGCACCGGTCTCCTCTTGCATTGCTTGGATGATTTTTCCTCCAGGACCAATGATAGCACCAATAAACTCTTTAGGTATTTCCATAACCTCAATGCGTGGTGTGTGATCTTTAAGATCTTTACGAGGCTCAGGTAGAGTATCTGTAATTTTATCAAGAATATGCAGTCTACCTTCTTTTGCTTGACGTAATGCATGCTCAAGAATATCAAAAGATAAGCCATCAACTTTTATGTCCATTTGAGTAGCCGTGATACCATCTTTAGTACCAGTTACTTTAAAGTCCATATCACCAAGGTGGTCTTCATCTCCTAAGATATCAGAAAGAATGGCGTATTTATCCTCACCAGGATTTTTAATTAATCCCATAGCTATACCTGAAACTGGCTTTTTAATTTCAACCCCAGCATCCATTAGAGCAAGAGTACCTGCACATACTGTAGCCATGGAGGAAGAACCATTCGATTCAAGAATATCAGAAACGATTCGGATAACGTATGGATAGTTTTCAGGAATCATACCCTTCAATGCACGGTGTGCAAGGTTTCCATGTCCTACCTCTCTTCTACCTACACCTCTCTGTGGTCTAGCATCACCTGTAGAGAATGGAGGGAAGTTGTAGTGGAGTAAAAAACGCTCTTTACCGTGGCAAAGAACATCATCGATAATCTTCTCGTCAAGTTTTGTTCCCAGAGTTACTGTTGCTAGTGCCTGAGTTTCACCGCGGGTAAATACTGCCGAACCGTGAGGTCCTGGAAGATAATCTACCTCACTCCATATAGGACGTATTTCTGTAGTAGCTCTACCATCAAGACGTTTTCCCTCGTCTAAAACACTGCGGCGCATAGCCTCTTTTTCAACGTCGTGATAATATCTTTCTATTAATCCAACCTTTTCTTCTAACTCTTCTTCAGTAAACTGAGCTTTGAACTCTTCAAGTATTGCATTAAAAGCATCAGAACGTTCGTGTTTGTTATGGTTTCCTGAGGCTGCAATAGCATATGCTTTGTCGTAACAAGCATCATGAATAGCTTTACGTAGCTCTTCATCATTCTCCTCATGTGAATACTCTCTTTTTACGGTAGAACCAACGGCTTCTGCTAACTCCATTTGCGCCTTGCAGTGAACTTTAATGGCTTCGTGCGCAACTTTCATAGCTTCTAAAAGCTCTGCTTCGGAAACTTCATCCATCTCACCTTCAACCATCATGATGTTTTCTAGTGTAGCAGCAACCATGATATCCATGTCTGCTTGTTCTAGCTGGTCGAAAGTAGGGTTAATGACAAAATCTCCATTTACTCGTGCTACTCGAACTTCGGAAATAGGACCGTTAAACGGAATATCTGAAACAGAAAGTGCTGCTGAGGCAGCTAACCCTGCTAATGCATCAGGGATGTCGACACCGTCAGCAGAGAAAAGTATAATATTTACGTAAACTTCAGCGTGGTAGTCGTCTGGAAAAAGTGGGCGAAGAGCGCGGTCTACTAAGCGGCATGTCAAGATTTCATAATCTGAGGCTCTTCCTTCTCTTCTTGTAAAACCACCAGGAAATCTTCCAAATGCAGAAAATTTTTCTTTGTATTCAACCTGAAGTGGCATGAAATCTGTTCCGGGTACTGCATCTTTTGCTGCACAAACAGTTGCTAACATCATTGTGTTGCCCATGCGTAGCATAACTGCGCCATCTGCCTGTTTGGCTAACTTACCCGTTTCGAGTGTAATGGTCCTTCCATCACCTAGCTCGATTTCTTTAACAATTGGGTTAATCATAAAAATTGTTTTATACTATATCTAATCTTCTAAATTCTTGCAAAGATAAATAATTTATCGGTCTAATGTGGTGTGAATGAGATAAAAAGTTGTCATTTTGACTTTTTTGGTGCTTACTGCTTGAAGAACAAAACAAAAAACTTTGTGTAATCTTTAAAAGGCGTATATTTGTACTATATTTTAATACGACTTTATGAAAAAGACAATTTATCTAGCTTTAGTGCTGTTGCTAGGGCTTGTTTCATGCGATTCAACGCCACAATTTACAATAAAAGGAGAAGTTGCTCATGCAAAGGATAAGGTACTTTATCTTGAGTCTTCTAGGTTGGAGGGTATATTAGTAGTAGACTCTTTGAAGTTAAAAAAAGATGGAAAATTCTCCTTTCGTTATAAGGCTACTGAGTCTCCTGAGTTTTATCGCTTAAAGTTAGATAATCAGGTTATAAACTTAGCTATAGACTCAACAGAGACCGTATCTATTATCGCAGATGCTAAAACCTTTTCTACGCACTATGAAGTGGAGGGGTCAGAGGAAGCGCAAAAAATAAAAGAGCTAACTTTGAAGCAGATTAAGCTTCAGTCAGATGTAAATGAGTTGTTAGAAGCTTCACGTAAAAATCTCTATGCTTCTAACTATGAAGACCGGTTAAAAGCATTAATAGACGATTATAAAAAAGAGGTTCAGATGAACTATATCTATAAAAACCCAAACTCGACATCGGCTTACTTTGCTCTTTTTCAAAAAGTAAATGGATATTTGTTGTTTGATCCTTTAAATAACCGTGATGATGTAAGAAGCTTTGGTGCTGTGGCCAATAGTTTGAATAACTCATACCCTCACTCTGCCCGGGCAAAGCATCTTTATAACATAGTAATTAAAGGAATGCGTAACACAAGAAAGCCAGTTCAAAAAAACATAGAAATTCCAGAAGAGAAAGTTAGTGAAACTGGTATTATAGAAGTTGCTTTAAGAAATGTAAATGGAGGCGTTCAAAAATTAAGTGACCTCAAAGGGAAGGTTGTTGTTTTGGACTTTACAATTTATCAACATGCTCTTTCGGCAGCTCATAATTTTGCACTTCGTGATCTTTATAATAAGTATCAAAATCAAGGACTCGAGATTTATCAAGTCTCTTTTGATGCAGATGAGCATTTCTGGAAAACTTCAGCAGAGAACTTGCCATGGATATGTGTAAGAGACGCCGATGGAGTATATTCTCGCTACATCTCTGTCTATAATATTCAGAATATTCCAGCTGTCTTTGTCGTGAATAGAAACAGCGAGTTAACCCATAGGGTAGAGGATATTAAAGAGGTTGATCAAATCGTTAAGAAGTTGTTATAACACTACAATATCCTGTTTGATAAGATAAAACATGCTTAATAGCATTGTGAAAATCTTGTTCGAATTAAGAATATAAGTTATATTTGCAATTAGATATAAAAATTGAAGAGAGGGTTCCAACATATTCAATGTTGGAATTCTTTTTTATTTAAAGAGTTTATAATTATTAGATATAATAAGGAGGAAACATTATGGCATATATGTCAGAAGAAGGTTATAAGAAATTACTTGAAGAACTAAAGCAGTTGGAGTCTGTAGATCGTCCAGCTATCTCGAAACAGATTGCGGAGGCAAGAGATAAAGGTGATTTATCAGAAAATGCAGAGTATGATGCAGCCAAAGAAGCACAAGGGCTTCTTGAGATGAAAATTGCAAAGTTGAAAGAAGTTATAGCAAGTGCTCGTATTATTGATGAGTCAAAACTTTCAACTGATGCCGTTCAGATTCTTAACAAGGTAAAACTTAAAAATGTGAAGAATGGTATGCATATGACTTATACCATAGTTTCAGAGAGTGAGGCTAATTTAAAAGAGGGGAAAATATCAATAAATACTCCAATAGCCCAGGGATTACTTGGAAAGAAAGTGGGAGATGTTGCGGATATTAAAGTACCCCAAGGAGTTATTAGTCTAGAGATTGTAGATATATCAATCTAAACGAGTATATTAAAGGGTTCATTTAAAAGAAAAGCTATGTCTACTGTTTTTTCGAAAATTATTCGTGGAGAGATTCCATCCTATAGGGTTGCAGAGAATGAAGAGTTTTATGCCTTTTTAGACATAAACCCTTTAAGTGAGGGGCACACATTGGTTGTGCCTAAAAAGGAGATCGATTATATTTTTGATTTACCTGATGATCTTTTAGGGCGAATGCACATCTTTGCAAAGCAGGTAGCTGTTGCTATAAAGAAAGCTATAGCTTGTAAAAGAGTAGGGGTAGCGGTGATTGGTTTAGAGGTGCCACATGCACACATACACTTAATCCCAATACAGGAGGAGTCTGATATGCTGTTCTCTAGACCTAAATTAAAGTTAAGCTCTGAGAGGTTTGCTCAAATAGCTCACTCCATAGAAGTGGAGTGGAGTAAGGAGTAGAATAAAAAAGCATGAGATTTTATAAAATCTCATGCTTTTTTATTTATTAAATATATTCGTCGCCTAACTTGCTTTGAGTATCACTGACATATTTTCGTATAGCCTGTTCCTCTTCTTTTTTACATATCAACAAAGCATTGTCAGATTCTGCAATAAGATATCCTTCGAGCCCCTCTATGACTGCTAACTTGTCTTTGGATAAAGCTACAATATTGTTCTTGCAGTTATAAAATAAAGATTCTCCTTTAAGTGTGGCATTTCCACTCTTGTCTTTTGGCGTTAGTTCGTATAAGGAACTCCAAGTTCCTAAATCGGACCATCCAAAATCGCCTAAAGCGACATACACATTATCGGCTTTCTCCATAACTCCAAAGTCGATTGAAATATTGGGACAAGCGGGGAACCACTCCTTAATAAACTCTTTCTCTTTTTCGGTACCGTAGAGCTTACTAGCTGGAGCAAATTTAGCAGCTATTTCAGGAAGATGTTTTTCGATGGCCGATAGAATAGAGTTTACGCTCCACATAAACAACCCTGCGTTCCAGTAAAACTCTCCACTCTCTACAAAAACTTTGGCTAGTTCCAGTTCTGGTTTCTCTGTAAAGGTTTTTACCTTGTATAAATTGTCGTCTAAGTGTTCACTTATTTGTATATAGCCATATCCAGTCTCAGGTCTATGAGGTTTGATGCCTAATGTTAAGAGTTTGTTAGACTGTTCTACGAAGTTGAGCCCCCTTTCAATGGTTTCTAAAAACTCACTCTCCTTTAATATGAGATGATCAGAAGGAGCAACAACAATATTTGCTTTGGGATTTAATGCTTTAATATGATAAGAGGCCCAAGCTATGCATGGAGCAGTGTTTCTTCGTGTAGGCTCTAGTAGTATTTGAGAATCATCTATTTGTGGAATTTGCTCCTTAACTAAGGATGCGTATTGTTGGTTTGTTACAAATAGTATATTCTCCTCGGGAATAATTTTTTTAAAGCGATCAAATGTTTGCTGAAGAAGGGAGCGTCCTGTACCAAAGAAGTCTAGGAATTGTTTGGGTTGATCCTTGCGGCTAAAAGGCCAGAATCTTGTTCCCACTCCACCACACATAATAACGCAATAGTTGTTCTCTTTTATCATAACTACCTATATTAAGTTTATGCTAAAGTACAGCTTATTTAGGTAATGTTGAAGAAAAATGTTTTCCAAAATTATTTTTGTGCTTTTTGTGGAAAAATATTGTGAGGTAAAAAAAAAGAGGTATATTTGCACCCATAATAAAGCCCAGATGGCGGAATTGGTAGACGCGCTGGTCTCAAACACCAGTGGATTAACCTCCATCCCGGTTC
>JASLCM010000219.1 GCA_030151845.1 Bacteroides sp. | reverse complement strand
ATAGCCCACTGCTAGTCCTGCTAAATAGGCTGCTCCTAATGCTGTAGTTTCAATGCATTTCGGACGAATCACACTAGTTCCTAAAACATTGGCTTGGAATTCTAGTAAGAGATTGTTTTTTGCAGCTCCTCCATCAACGCGTAGTTCTTTTAGGCCAATTCCAGCATCTAGTATCATGGCATTTATAACATCCATGGATTGGTAGGCTATTCCCTCCAGAGCAGCTCGTGCGATATGTGCGGATGTTGTTCCTCTTGATATTCCCACAATTGTACCTCTAGCGTATTGATCCCAATAGGGGGCTCCTAGACCAGTAAGAGCTGGTACAAAGTAGACATCTCCATTGTCTGGAACCTCTCTAGCTAAGCGTTCTATATCGGCAGAGGAGTTGATAAGGTGTAATCCATCTCGTAGCCATTGTACGATGGCTCCTCCCATAAAAATACTCCCTTCTAAGGCGTAGGTGGTTTCATTCCCAATCTTCCAACCAATAGTTGTAACTAAATTATTTTTAGAGTAAACAGGTTTAGAGCCCGTGTTCATTAAGATAAAGCACCCAGTTCCATACGTGTTTTTAACCATTCCTTTTTCAATACACATTTGTCCAAATAGAGCGGCCTGTTGGTCACCAGCTATTCCAGCTATTGGTACTTTCGATGCAAAAATGGTGGTTTTAGTGTGTGCGTAAATTTCACTAGAGGAGGCGACTTCTGGAAGCATAGCCAAAGGAATATCGAAAAGCTTGAGTAGATCTTCATCCCATGTTAAATCGTGAATATTAAAAAGCATCGTACGTGAAGCATTACTAACATCTGTAACATGCCTTTCTCCACGGGTAAGTTGCCAAACAATCCAAGTGTCAACGGTTCCAAAGACCAAGTCTCCCTTTTCAGCTTTTTCCCTAGCCCCATCTACATGGTCTAAAATCCACTTTATTTTAGTGGCACTAAAGTAGGCGTCAACGATTAAACCAGTCTTGTCTTTTATAAAAGGAATGAGTCCAGCCTCCTTAAGCTTATCGCAGTATTCCGCAGTTCGTCGATCTTGCCACACAATTGCATTGTAAATAGGTTCTCCAGTTTTCCGGTCCCACACAATAGTTGTTTCGCGTTGGTTGGTTATACCGATTCCCTCAATGTATTTTCCATTAATTCCTATTTTGGTTATAGCCTCGGCTGCAACAGAAGCTAAGGAAGACCAAATTTCATGTGGATTGTGTTCAACCCAACCACTTTTTGGAAAAATTTGAGTGAACTCTTTTTGTGCGACAGAGCATATCTCACCCTCATGATTAAAAACGATAGCTCTAGAGCTGGTTGTTCCAGCATCAAACGAAAGTATGTATTTCTCCATAGTATGACAAATAAAATAAGGGTAACAGACATTGTCCATCACCCTTATTGAAAATAGTTAATATTATTTATTTCAATAAATAGTTTTGTGCTAGATTAACAAAGTCTTTGACCTGAGTTTTTTCCCAGTTTTCATCTTTTTTCAGTTCGAGAGCCATTAGTTGCGCCACTTTAGGTGCCATTTCTATTGCTGCACGTGCATCTAAAAATAAAACTCTCAATCTTCTTGCCAAAATATCTTCTACTGTTTGGGCCATTTCCTCTTTCACTGCCCATATAACGTATGCTGCAAGGTAATCATAATTTGGGTGAATTTTTTCTCCTAACTCAGGTTTTTCTTCAATTAATTTCTTTATAAGTGGAAGATCACTTCCGTATACGTATGAAAAATCATCATTAACCACCTCTTTGGTGTAGCCATGAATTTTAATTTTTCGTGTGTTAGTTTTTACTTTAGGTAATTTCCCAATGGGGATAGCCTTATTAATAACATCTTCGGCCATCTCTCGATAGGTTGTCCATTTTCCTCCAGTTATCGTAAGTAGTCCACTGTCTGAAATTACAATTTTATGGCTTCTGGAGATCTCTTTTGTTTTGTTTGATCCTTTTTGAGGAGCAGCAAGCGGACGAAGCCCTGCAAACACCGAGAGAACATCTGCTCTACTGGGTTGTTTGGTTAGGTAGTCTCCGGCTGTTTTAAGAATAAAGTCAATCTCCTCCTCCAGTGCTACAGGCTCTAGTGTATGTTCTTCTAAAGGGGTGTCTGTTGTTCCTAAAATAACTTTACCGTGCCAAGGAACTCCAAATAACACTCTTCCATCACTGGTTTTCGGAATCATTATAGCGGTATCTCCTCCAAGGAAAGAGCCATCAACAACGAGGTGAACACCTTGGCTGGGGCGTACAATATTGGGTTTGTCGGGAGTATCCATTTTCATAATCTCATCTACAAATATCCCCGTTGCATTTACAATAACTTTCCCTTTTATGGTATATGACTTTTTACTGAATTGGTCTTCAGCAACTACTCCGTTTATTTTACCACTCTGATCTTTAGTTAGTTCTTTTACTTTAAAATAATTAGCTGCAGTAGCCCCCTGCTCTAGCGCTGTTTGGAGAATATTTACGGCAAGCCTTGAGTCGTCAAACTGACCATCGTAGTAGACTACACCGCCTTTTAACCCCTCTTGCTTGATTTGTGGTATCTCTTTAACAACTGAGTTTCTTGACATAGGAAGTGAGCGTCCTAATCCTCGCTTACCAGCTAAAACATCATATACAGTTAGACCAATAGTGTAGAAAGGTTTTTCCCACCAACTGTAGTTTCCAATGATGAAACGCTGACTTTTAAACAGGTGTGGGGCATTTTTTTTCAGAATACCTCGTTCTCTTAAGGCTTCTACAACCAGTTGAACATCACCTTGTGCTAAATATCGTACTCCACCATGAACTAGCTTTGTACTTCTGCTTGATGTACCTTTGGTAAAGTCACTCTGTTCCAACAGTAGGGTTTTATATCCTCTTGAGGCTGCATCTAATGCTGTGCCTAATCCTGTGGCACCACCTCCTATAATAATAACATCCCAAGTAATGGAGTTATCTGCTATCTTTTGTACCTGATTTTCTCTTTGCATAATCTCTTCTATTAATGTATTTTAATAACGAATGAGAGCGTGGTTTTGTTCGCTGACAAAGAGTTATATGAAAGCATTCGAAAATAGAAAAAACTATACCGAAACCCAATGAATAGGGCAGTTTAGCTTAAAATAAGCATATTATTCTCTCAATGATTCTTTTTTTTCAAAAAAAGAATTAACTTTGATTAGTATATTTAAATAGGCTATAGAGTTTTATAGCCTATAAAATCTATTGAAAATAAAAAATGAAATGGGTAGTATAGCGCAGCGCCACAATTATATTTTAGAGCAATTAAAGAAAGAGGGTTTTGTTAAAGTGCAAGACCTAAGTAAAGCTTTAGACGTTTCGGAGGTAACTATTCGAAAAGATTTAAGAACATTAGAAGCAAAAAAGCTCTTAACTCGCAATCATGGGAGTGCTAGTTCTCTTAGCTCTTTGATTACAGATAGACACATTGATGTCAAAGAGAAGATTAATATTGAGGAGAAGGAGGCTATTGCAAAGGCGGCCAATGATCTTCTTCAGCCCAATGATAAGATCATAATTGCATCTGGTACAACTCTTTTAACGTTCGCGAATAACATTAACATTCATTTCCCTTTAACAGTTATTACCTCTTCTGTTAAGGTTTCGCTCTCACTATGTTATAACTCTCACATTGAAATAGTACAATTGGGAGGATCCATACGAAAGAATTCGGTTTCAGTTGTTGGGCACTTTGCTGAATCTATTTTAAACTCTGTTTCTTGTAATATCCTTTTTTTAGGAGTGGATGGGATTGATTTAAACTATGGTTTGACAACAAGTAATATGAGTGAGGCTTATATTAACCAACAGATGATTAATGTTGCAGATAAAGTGGTTGTTTTAACAGACTCTTCAAAATTTGGAAAAAGAGGCTTTTCTAAAATCTGTGATTTTGATAAAATACATCATGTTATAACAGACTCCAAAGCCCCTGCTCATATGGTAGAGATGATTAAAGACTTAGGAATAGAGGTAACTTTAGTGTAAGCAATTATCATACGTAAATATGTAAAAAAGGCATCAATAAATTTATTGATGCCTTTTTCTTAACATGGTATATATAATTAACGAAGTGCCTGTGCTAATATAGAGATAGGGTGTTCACACTTGGCTGTAGTAGACATCTCTATTTGCCATTTACAAGTTTCACAATCGGAAACCACATAATCTACCTTGCTCTCCTCTATTTGCTTAAATAGGTCTTCACCAATAGCTTGAGAGGTTTCGTAGTTTTCTTTCTTGAAACCATATGTTCCAGCAATGCCGCAGCAGTGGTCATCCAGAACAATTAGCTCGATGTTTGGGATTAACTTTAGAAGCTCTATTGTGTAGTACGACCACCCCAGTTTCTCCATATGGCAAGGGATGTGGTAGGCCACTTTAATCTTCTTTTCTGTTAAATTTAGCTTTATCTTATCCTGACTGATTAATCGGTAGAGGTATCTAGTAGCTAGCTCAACATCTTCCTTAACATCACTATTATCTATTCCTAGCAGATGAGGGTACTCGTCTCGAATAGTAAAGGTGCAGGTAGATGAAGTTGCTACTACTGGGCGTTTGTTCTCTATAACAGACTTACGAATTGAGGCAATATTGACATTTCCTTGTTTTCTTGCCTGATTAATTAGTCCATTAGAGATAAGGGCTACTCCACAACATTTTTCTTTATCCAATAACTGAACACCAATACCTACAGAGTTAAAAACTTTTACTAGGTCTTTTCCTAGCTGTGGATTGTTGTAGTTAACGTAACATCCATGAAAATAGCTAACTTGATTTTTATATTCGCTCTGTTTTTGAGCTTGTTTTTTATACCACTGCTCAAAAGTCCAAAAGGAGTACTTAGGAAATGTTCGATGTCGGTCTATCTGTAATGTTTTATCTAGTGCTAGCTTAGTGACATCCCATCCTAGTACCGTATTAACAACAGGGGCTAGAACGGTATTCATTGAACCTACAAAGTCTGTATTTGCCAATAAAATATCCCTAAGTTTGGGCTTTTGTTTGCTGTGCTTTATTCTTGCAGATTGAATGATATCTCCAATTTTTACATTGGATGGACATGATACCTCACACCTTTTACAGTTGGTGCAATATTTTAATGCATCATCGTAGAAATCACTTTTTTTAAGGCGTAACCTTTCACCATCAGGGCCAGCTTGTTTAGGACCTGGATAGTTTGGATTTACCGCAGCAACAGGACAGTATATGGTACAAATTGTACATTTAATACATTGTTCAAAGTTGTTGTTGCTTATGTTATGGTCTATTTTCTTTTTCATTTGCTGTTTCCTCCTAGTTTTTTGCAATTTTATCTGCTACTGCCAATGCAGTTAAGATAGAGACACCGCCTCCACTTCCCTCTTTAATAGGGTTGAAGGACTCTAAAACAGCACCTACGATGTATAGGTTGTTTAGGGGCTGATTGTTAATTAGTCCTTGTAGCTCTTTATTGGTTTTTACACCAAAAGCAAGATAGGGCTGTGTTTCAAAAACATCTTTATTGTACCACTTAGTTCTGTCGGAATCAAAAGTAACATCAAGGTTAAAAACAGGTTCTATAACCTCTTTCTGAGTAGCTATTAACCCTTGACTGAAATAGCTTCCTGTAGCCAATACGAAATGTTTTGCTTGAATAGGAATATCGCCATGGTTATAGGTGTATATTCTTTGAACGGAGTTGTTTTCAAGGTCTGCTTCTAAGACATTGTCTCCTAGCATGTAAACTCCTCCGAGTGAAATAAACTCTTCCTGTAGGTATTGTTGAAGCTTGATACCTATGATTGAAGGAGGGAGTGTAGGGATAACTTTTACTGGTTTGCCTGTTTGCTCCTCAATGGTTTTAAATGCATTGTCATTTTTTAAGCCTAAGAAAGCGGGCAGCAAGATGACCTCTTCGTTGGAGATTTTACTTTTAAGGATAGCGATAAACTTATTTAGAATACTCTCCTTGTCTAAAACGTTTGAGATGTTTGTTGCACGTAGCTCTGTTGGGTTTCTTCTTAGTCTATCTAACTCTGGTAGAGAAAAGCCAAAAGTATTAACCTCTACTTGGTGATCTTTTAGTCCTTGTTTGATGAATTTAGGATAGAAATCTAAATAGCCATCCAAATTAAAAAGTGCAACCTTCTTCCAAGGGAACTGTTGCTTTTCTTGAATGGTGGCTAGTCGATCGAGGGATGCCCAAGTAGGCTTAATTTCTCCAAGAGGAGTGATTTTATAATGGTTGCTCTCACCATGAACAAAAGAGATGTTTAACTCTTTAAAGAGTTGGGTGGCGCTGTTTATTAGGTTGGGCAAGGCTTCACCTAACTTAGCGTATGGGTGATTGGGATTTTGCTCTATGAGCTTCTTTACCCCTTCTTGTATGTTTTCAACCTCACTTCCATCTGGAAGGTAGCTTAACAAATCGAAAGCACCCGATGAAAAATGGAGTGCACTTTGTCCGGTAGAAACGATAGCGCACTTCTTTCCTTTTTTTTGTAATTGGATTCCACAGATTAATCCTGATAATCCTCCTCCTATAATTGCTGTATCGAATTTCATCTTAATCTTTTTTATTGGTTAAACCACACACTCCCTCATAAACCCAGGCACTGTACTCACTACCTCTGAGACTCTCTCCCCATCCGGTAGGATAAACACCTTTCCATCGTTCATTTAGGAAATTTGCCAAATCTTCTTTGGCTCTAGTGCTACAGTTTTTCACTTTTCCCTCCATGATGCCTGCTGCTCTACAAGCGCAAAGTTCTCCCTGGCAGGTCCCCATACCAACACGGGTCCTACGTCTTAAGTCGACTAGGTTGTTAACATCAAGCTCTTCAATGGCGTACTCAACTTCACCTACAGAAACGCCTTCGCACTCACAGACTAAGCTAGATTTGACAGCTTCAGTTGTGTCGATTTTCGAAGCCATCTCTCCATGTCTATAAATAGCCCCTTGTGCTATGGTTTTTGCACCCGTATGAATGGAATTTATAAGCTCTTCCTTTGAGTGTCTAGAACCGGGTAATGGAACCTCGGCAGTATCACACTTTTTAGTTTGGTTTAGTTTCTTACAAACTAAGTCGGTCGCCCATTCGGCCATTAATCGATAAGTCATCAGTTTACCAC
>JASLCM010000199.1 GCA_030151845.1 Bacteroides sp. | reverse complement strand
AGGCATTCATATTCGTAAAGTTAACATCTCCACCATAGTAATAGAATAGACTGTAGCTGTTCTCTTTCAAGCTTTTTTGGATCGAAGCTAGATTTTGTGTTTTCTTGGGGTACTTCATGATACTGGTCGTAGGTTGAGCTGGGTAACCGCTCAGTATGGATATTAACCCCCTATCGGTTCTAAAACTATTTGCATATAAGTTTTCAAAAAAGATAGACTCTTTAATAAGTGAATTCAAATAAGGAGTAACCTCTTTGTTTTCCTGATCTTTTAAGTGGATTAAATGACTTGAGAAACTCTCTAAAATAATGAGTACTATATTGGGATGAGCCTCTTTGATCACTTGTTTAGGCTTATCGGTTAAGTTGTTTTTTGCTAAAGGTTTAACTTTTTGAGCCGCTTCTGCAATTGTATAGTAGTTATACTGTTTTGAAAAGTTTTGTTCCCTTGCATAAGAGTCCATAAGACTAAACATGGGGTTGATAGCAGCATGGTTTAAGCGAGTGTTGTTGCTGAAGTAAACTCGACTAAGATTCATTGTGGAAACTGTTACTCCTCCTCGAATTAAGATAAAAAGGAGGACTATAAAACTGATAGAAAGAAGGGAGTTCTTTACCAGAGAAATAGGTTGGTTTAGCCTTGTTAGACTATATCGTATTATTTTTCTCAGAAGGTATATAAGTATTCCTGCATAAGTAATAAAAACGAAAACACCTGCTACACCCTCAATGAGTGTTATGCTAGCCAATGCATTCTTAGGTGAGGTGAAAAAGTAAAATAGGGGAGTAGTATCAAGTCTGAAGCCCCAGTGAGAGTAGAGTTGTAAATCTACAATCCACACTAAGGCTATAAGAAGCGAAACAAAACTATAGTAGGCTGTTAATAAGTTTGATTTGTAATTGAGCCGTAAGGGAATAAGTGTAATAAAAAGAGGTATAACACTGAGATAGGCTGCCATGGATAAGTCCAAAGCGCTCCCATGCCAAATGATTTGTAAAAAATCCGTGATGGTTAGCTGGCTGTATAGGTTGCGATGAACCAATAGGAAAATAGGTTTCTGAAGAATAAAGTTAATGAAGAAAAATAGAAAGTTGAGAATGAGTAAAGAATATTTATTTTTCATGGGTGACTCTACTAATATGTTGGTGCAAAGATATTAATCTTTCTTTTATTTATTTTAATTTCCGTCTAATTCTATACTTTATAAGAGATAGAACAATACCTTTGTAGTAAAATATATATTATGAAAAGAGTCTTACTTCTTATTACTTTACTTTTATGTTCGGTGCTTTTCTATGGGCAGACCTATTCGGATCTTTTTGAATCGGCCAACAAAACTGTTGAAGAGGGTAAATTAAAAGAGGCTGAGTCCTTATATATGAAGATTATTACAGATTTTCCTTCTAATACTAGAAATGCCTTAGTTTTTGCTAATCTTGCGGATGTTCAAAGAAGGCTAGGTAAGCCTAATGATGCATTAATTTCTTATGAAAAAGCACTTCAGCTTCTTCCTACCCACGAGGTTTTACGTTTAGAAAGAGGCATACTGTTGATTGAGGTTGGTCGTTTCACAGAAGCCTATAACTCTTTTACATCTATATTAGAGAATAATGAAAAAAACGAAAAAGCATTACTTCTGAGAGCCTATGTCAGTATGCTTCAAAGTAAGCTTGAAGATGCAGAGGAAGATTACCTAAAACTGTTAAAAGTTAACCCCACTCACCTTACAGGGAGGGTAGGACTAGCTTTAGTGTATCAAAAAGAGAAAAGGTATCAAGAAGCATTAACTTTGGCGAATGGGTTGTTGGTGGAAAATAACAATAACCCAGAGCTCTTATTGTTTCGATCTGGAATATACTTGGATATGGGAATGTTGGATTTCGCTATGTTAGATGCTTCTGATGCTTTATCATACGAGGAAAGCTGGGAAGGCTTTTTGCAGAAAGGTAAAGTTTTATTAGCAGAAGGGAAGAAACAATTAGCTGAATTAAGTTTTAATCAGGCCTTAACAAAAGGAGCTCCACGCATAGAGGTACAAGAGCTTCTAATGGAATGTAAGTAGACCATCATTTCTTTCTGTTCTTAATAAAGTTAATAAAAACTTTAGCGTACTTTTTCTTTTTAACATCGCTAATTCCATCTATAAGCCCAAATGCTTCTTCTGTAATTGGTTGTGCTAGTGCTATATTTCGAAGTACTTTATCAGAAACGATAAGATATGGAGGTACATTTTCTTTGGTTCCTAGAGTTTTTCTCAGTGTGATTAACTCTTTGGCTAATTTATGGTCGATAGGATCGGGGATGCTTCGCTCTACTCCTTGGGGGGTATGAGTGGCTTTGCTTTGAGGTGAAAGAGCTATTAGGTTGGTTTTTTTGCGGCCAAACAGAACATCTAGTCCTAAAGGAGTTATCCTTAGTCTGTTCTTTTCGTTATACTTGACTTCAATAAAGCCTAACTGAATCATCTGTATGAGGTAATCTTGCCAATCTCGAGCAGGCACATTTCTACCAACTCCAAATGTTTTTAGTTCATGATATTGTTTGTTTTTTAGCGAGTTAGTAAGGTTTCCTGTGAGAATATCAATTAAATCTTTAATGTCAATCGTCTCTTCTGTTCTGGCTATGGCACTTAAAGCCATTTGTACAAAAATTGACCCTTCTATCTTTTGGGGAGGGTTTAGACAGGTATCACAATTTCCACAATTAACAAAAGAGTGTTCTCCAAAATAATTTAATAAAATCCTTCTTCTGCATATCTCAGCTTCTGCATACTCTTGCATTCGATTTAGCTTTTCAAAGTTGAGCTCATTGTTGTTGCTGTTTGTTGCAAACTTATTCAATAGGATAACATCTTGTATGGAGTAGAATAGGATGGTATCAGACTTCAATCCATCTCTGCCAGCTCTACCAATTTCTTGATAGTAGTTCTCTATGCTTTTAGGTAGATTGTAATGGATAACCCATCTTACATTCGATTTATCGATTCCCATGCCAAAAGCTATTGTCGCACAAATGATAGGAGTTTCATCTATAATGAATCGTTGCTGAATAGCTTGCCTCTCTCTCGGAGGAAGCCCGGCGTGATAGGCTTCAGCTATAAAACCAGCCCTCTCAAGTAGTTTAGCTACTTGTTCAGTCTTCTTTCTGCTTAGGCAGTAGACTATTCCACTGCTTTCGGCTCGCTCGCGGATGAAAGTGAGTAGCTTTTTATCCTTCTCCTTGGTATCAGACTCTCTAACGACCTTAAGGCTGAGATTTGGGCGGTCAAAAGAGCTAATAAAGACTTTAGGCTGTTTAAGCTTTAGTTGGTTTACAATATCTTGCCTTGTTATATTATCTGCAGTGGCTGTAAGTGCTATTATTGGAGTATTAGGGAAGTTACTGTGAAGTTGATGGAGTTTTGTATATTCTGGTCGGAAGTCATGTCCCCATTGTGAAATACAGTGTGCTTCATCGATAGCGATGCAGGAAACCTTAACTTCTTGAAGAAGGTAGTCTATTTCACTAATGGCTTTTCAGGTGAGATGTAGAGTAGCTTTATCTCTCCCATTATCGATGCTCTTCGAATTCGCTCATTCTCTGTTTCTGAATTATTGCTATTGATACTTGCTGCGGGTATACCATTTTGCTGTAGTGAGGAGACTTGATCCTCCATCAGTGAGAGTAGAGGAGATATAACCAAGGTTATTCCTGGCATTAGCATAGCAGGTAATTGAAAACACAAAGACTTACCTCCACCTGTTGGCATTAGAACAAGTGTATCCTTTCCCTGAAGAACATTCTCTATAATCTCTTTTTGATACTTTCTGAAGCGATCAAAACCAAAGTACTTTTTTAGATGGTGAGCTAAATCTTTATTTGCTGTATTTTTTTTATTGAACATGATAATTCTGTAAATTATAAGAAAAGATACCCTTTCCTTTATTCATCGGCATTTGAGGCCAATAGGCAATAATTTAGGATAAAGATAACACGATTAGATTGTAAAAAATAATTGCATATATAAAAAAAACAAATTACTTTGCGAAGTAAAGAATATTGTGTGAAATTTTTCTTATTCAAAAAAAAATAAAACCTTAAACCTGATTGATTATGAAGGATCCAATAAAAGAAAAACCCTTGAAAAAGGGGAGAAAACCTTATAGTTTACTAAGCGAAAAGCCCAAATACGCAGCTTATCGTGCACTAGTAAAACCTGAATTAGCAGACCAGTTGTATGAACAGATTTTTCAGCTCATTATCGTTCAGAAAAAATATAGAGATCCCACCTATACTGCAAAAAAAATGGCTGAGGAATTAGAAACGAATGCTCGTTACTTATCTGCAGTTATTAATACCAGGTTTGGTAAAAATTATTCTAGATTGGTTAATGAGTATCGTATAAAAGACGCGCTGTATATGTTGATAGATAGACGGTATCAATATAAAACAATTGAAGAGATTAGTGCTATGGTAGGATTTGCAAACAGACAGTCTTTTTATGCCTCTTTTTATAAAAATGTAGGTGAAACGCCACATGAATATCGTAAGAAAAATTTGAGGTGATAATATTTTAGCTGAATGTTTTATCGATAATTAAAAGAAGGGGTTATCTTTGTACAATTAGACATAGATAATCCCTTTTAAATAGTAAAAAGATAGTAATATGTGGAAAAAAACAGTCTTATCGATTTGTACGGCCACCCTTTTATTTTCTTGTGGTGGAGTTGATAAACCGGTAGTAAAGGATGAGTATAACGTGGAACAATTTGCAGATTTACAAATTTTAAGGTATCACGTTCCAGGATTTGAAGAGTTGAGTTTACAGCAAAAGAAGTTAGTTTACTTCTTATCTGAAGCAGCTCTTGCTGGACGAGATATTCTTTATGATCAAAATGGTAAGTATAACTTAGCTGTAAGAAGAACGCTAGAAGCTATTTATACGAATGGAAAAGAGGATAAACAGAGTGAAGAATTTAAAGGATTAGAGACTTACTTGAAGCGTGTTTGGTTCTCTAATGGTATCCATCACCATTATGGTATGGAGAAGTTTGCACCTACATTTACGAAAGAATATCTAAAAGAAGCTATGGTTCGTACTGGGGCCGAAAATTTACCTTTAGAGGAAGGGGAAACAGTAGAAACCTTATATGCAGAGTTAGAGCCGGTTCTATTTGATCCTACGGTATTAGCAAAGCGTGTAAATCAAGCAGATGGTACAGACTTAATAAAAACTTCAGCCTGTAATTATTACAGTGGGGTGACACAGGAAGAGGCTGAAGCCTTCTATGATGCTATGAAAGACCCCAATGATCAAAGTCCTGTTTCTTATGGCTTAAACAGTAGACTGGTTAAGGAAAATGGAGAAATTAAGGAGCTTGTTTGGAAGGTAGGAGGACTTTACTCTCCTGCAATTGAGCGTATTGTTTACTGGTTGAATAAGGCTGCTGAGGTTGCAGAAAATGAAGAGCAGTTAGCTGTTATAGAGAAGTTGGTAGAGTTTTATCAAACAGGTGACTTAAAGACCTATGATGATTACTCTGTTTTATGGGTGAAGGATTTAAACTCTAGAGTTGACTTTGTAAATGGATTTACTGAAACCTATGGTGATCCTTTGGGGCTTAAAGCTAGTTGGGAGTCTTTGGTTAACTTTAAGGACATAGAGGCTACAAAGCGAACAGAGATTATCAGTAGTAATGCGCAGTGGTTTGAAAAGAACTCACCGGTAGCCGACGAATTTAAAAAAGAAGAGGTGAAAGGTGTTACAGCTAAGGTGATTACTGCAGCTATTCTAGCTGGAGATTTATATCCGGCTACAGCAATAGGTATTAACCTTCCCAATGCTAACTGGATTAGGAGTGCACATGGTTCAAAGTCTGTTACTATTGGAAATATTACGGATGCTTATGCTCAAGCTGCTCATGGAAATGGGTTTAACGAAGAGTTCGTATATTCTGATGTGGAAAGAGAGAGAATAGATAAGTATGGTGACTTAACAAACAATTTACATACTGATTTACATGAGTGTTTAGGACATGGCTCTGGTAAAATAATGCCTGGCAAACAGGATGCGCTTAAAGCTTATGGTTCTACAATAGAAGAAGCTAGAGCTGACCTTTTTGGGCTATACTATGTGGCAGATCCTAAGTTGGTAGAGTTGGGATTAACTCCAAACCTAGAGGCTTATAAGGCAGAGTACTACACCTTTATGATGAATGGTTTATTGACACAGCTGGTTCGCATAGATCTAGGTAATGATGTAGAAGAGGCTCATATGAGAAATCGCCAACTAATAGCAAAATGGGTATATGAAAAAGGGCAAGAAGATAAAGTAGTAGAGCTAACTCAGAAAGAAGGAAAAACCTTTGTGGTAATTAATGATTATGAGAAATTACGCACACTTTTTGGAGAGCTTTTAGCGGAGATTCAACGCATACGTTCTACAGGTGATTTCGATGCTGCCAAAGCGATCGTAGAGAACTATGCAGTAAAAATAGATCCTGTAATCCATAAAGAGGTTTTAGAACGCTACGAGAAACTTAACTTATCACCCTATAAAGGATTTGTTAATCCTGTTTATGAACCGATCTTGAATGAGGATGGTGAAATAACTGACGTGAAAGTTTCCTACAATGAGGGGTATGCAGAGCAAATGCTGAGATACAGTAAAGATTATGCTACATTACCTACATTTAATTAAACTATGACTGTAAAAGAGCAGATTAAAGAGATTAAAGCACAGTTCCGTTTAGCAATGAATGGAGCTGTGTCTCATAGTATGAGAAAGCGTGGACTAAACTATAAATTAAATTTTGGAATAGAGCTACCGCGCATAAAGATGATTGCAGCCAAATATGAACCCAATCATGAGTTAGCACAAGAGTTGTGGAAAGAGGAGATTAGAGAATCCAAAATCCTAGCAACACTTTTGCAGCCTATCGATTCATTCTTTCCTGAGATTGCTGATATTTGGGTTTTACGGATAGATACAATTGAAATAGCCGAGATAGCCTGTATGAACTTGTTTCAAAAGCTACCTTACGCACAAACTAAAAGTTTTCAATGGATAGCATCAGATCAAGAATATGTACAAACCTGTGGTTTTTTAACATTAGCACGTCTTTTGGTGCATACAAACCTCGATAATCAATCAGAAAATGAATTTATTGATCAAGCAATAACAGCTGCTTGCTCAGATGAGTATCATGTGCGAAATGCTGCTTTATTAGCTATGAAAAAGTACATAAACAAAGGGAGAAGGGAAGCAACCCTTTTGCTAAAGGATGTTGAGAAGTATTCGGATTCATCGAAAGAGCATGAGCAAAATTTGTATCGATTGGTTCAAAATGAAATTCAATATTTATAGGTAAAGTATAAGCCATAAAATTTTAGGTTTAGTAAATATAGATTAACTTTGTTGTGCTTATTGCGAAATGATGGATAATAAAAAAGTTATAGAGACAGTATGTCAAATCTTTACAGAGTATTTACGAGTAAATAAGCATCGAAAAACTCCTGAACGGTTTGCTATACTTGAAACTATCTACTCTTTAGAGGGGCACTTTGATATTGAAACTCTATATTCTCATATGATTGATAAAGAGAATTTCAGAGTCAGCCGAGCAACACTTTATAATACCATCAATCTTTTAATAGACGCAAAACTTCTTATTAAGCACCAATTTGGTTCCACATCACAGTATGAAAAAACCTATAACAGGGAAACCCATCATCATCAAGTTTGTACTCAGTGTGGTAAAATAACTGAATTTCAAGACGAATCAATTCAAAAAATAATAGAGAAGACTAAATTTAGTCGCTTCTCTCAATCACACTATGCTTTATATATTTATGGCCTATGTCATAAATGTGAAAAGCAGAATAAATTAAAACGAGATCATAAATAACAAGTAGAGAATGAAAGTAGATGTTTTATTAGGTTTACAGTGGGGTGATGAAGGCAAAGGTAAAGTTGTTGATGTTCTGACTCCAAAGTATGATGTCATCGCTCGCTTTCAAGGCGGACCAAATGCGGGACATACTTTAGAGTTTGAAGGTGAAAAATATGTTTTACGATCAATCCCATCCGGTATTTTCCAAGGTGATAAAGTTAATATCATAGGTAATGGTGTTGTTTTAGATCCAGCTTTATTCAAAGCAGAAGCTGAGTCGCTAATGGCTTCAGGGCATGACCTGCGTGATCGATTAAAAATATCAAAAAAGGCTCATTTAATTTTGCCCACGCATCGACTATTAGATGCAGCTTATGAAGCTGCAAAAGGTGATGCTAAGGTTGGAACAACAGGTAAAGGAATAGGACCTACTTATACAGACAAAGTTAGTCGTATTGGGCTTAGAGTAGGTGATATTTTAGCTAACTTTACTGAAAAGTATGCAGAGCTAAAAGCACATCATGAGCACATTCTTAAGAGCTTAAACTTCTCTTATTCATTAGAAGAGTTGGAAAAAGAGTGGTTCGCTGGAGTGGAGTTTTTAAAAGAATTTACTTTTATTGATAGTGAGCATGTTATCAATAACCTTCTTCTTGAAGAGAAGAGTGTTCTTTGTGAAGGTGCACAAGGTACTATGTTAGATGTAGACTTCGGATCTTATCCTTATGTTACATCTTCAAATACAGTATCGGCAGGCGCATGCACAGGTTTAGGAGTTGCTCCTAATAGAATAGGTGAAGTGTTTGGTATATTCAAGGCATATTGTACTCGAGTAGGAGAAGGGCCTTTCCCAACAGAACTATTTGACGAAGTTGGTGATAAACTTGGTGAGTTGGGTCATGAATTCGGTGCTGTTACAGGAAGAAAGCGTAGGTGTGGATGGATTGATTTAGTTGCATTACGTTATGCTATAATGGTTAATGGTGTAACTAAGTTAATCATGATGAAGAGTGATGTTCTTGATACTTTTAAGAGTATTAAGGCTTGTGTAGCTTATGAAATTGACGGCAAAGAGATAAAACATTTCCCCTATGAGGTTGATGCTACCATTAAGCCTATTTATAAAGAGCTATCTGGATGGGAATGTGATATGACAAAAATGAGAAGTGAGACAGAATTTCCAGTAAGATTTAAAGAATACATAGAATTTTTAGAACGAGAACTGGGAGTAGCAATTGCTATTGTTTCTGTTGGCCCCGATAGGGATCAAACAATAATAAGATAAATAGAAAAGGTAGGAACTAGTTCCTACCTTTTTCATTCTTGTTATAATTTTACGATCATTTTTCCTTTATTGACCCCGTCAAATAATCCAATAAAGGCATGTGGTATCTGTTCGAAACCTTCTAGAATTGTTTCAGTATAAGTTAATTTTTCACTTTGAATCCACTTTATTAGCTCCTTAGTAGCTGGTTCAAAGTGATCTTTATAGTCACTTACAATAAATCCTTTAACAAGTGAACTTGTCTTTAATAGTGTGGGTAGTATTCTAGGCCCAATAGGTTGTTTGGTCTCATTATATAGGGATATTTGACCACATAAAGCCATTCTAGCATACTTATTGAAGAGTGAAACAACAGCATCAGTTATCTCTCCACCTACATTGTCATAGTAGCAGTCAACCCCATCTGGGCAAGCCTTTTTTAGCTCTTCAAGAAAATGAGGTTGTTTATAATCTATAGCAGCATCGAAGTTGAATTTATCAATAAGTAACCTGCACTTCTCTTTGCCTCCTGCTATCCCTACAACTTTACAGTCTCTTATTTTTGCGATTTGTCCGGCAACAGTACCTACTGCTCCTGCAGCACCAGATATCACTACCGTTTCTCCCGATTTTGGATTGCAGATATCCGTTATTCCAAAATAGGCAGTAAGGCCTGGCATACCTGCGATACCTAGATAATAAGAGAGAGGAATACGATCATCTACTTTACGCAAATGTACATCTTGAGATATGGAGTGGGTGGCCCAGGGCAACATACCTAAAACTTTATCTCCTGTTGCTAATAATCTACTTTTACTTTGCTTTACCACGGCAACTACACCGCCACTAATAGGCTGACCTAGCTCGTAGGGAGCAACGTAAGATTTAGCATCACTCATCCTACTTCGCATGTAAGGATCGACCGATACATATAATGACTGGAGTAAAACCTCTCCATCTTTTAATTTATCTACTACTCTTTCTTTGAATTGAAAGTCATCTATAGTAGGTTTACCTATCGGTCTTTTAGCTAAGAGAATTTCAGTTGTTTTCATAAACTATAATTTTAGTGAGATTCTTTAGATCAGGGAAAATTCTATTTACTCCAAGGAGCGGAGCCATTCAATTTCTTGCCCCCAAAGGGTATCATCTGGTGTTTCTAGAACAATTGGGATGTTGTTAAAGCGAGGGTCTTTCATGAATCTCTTGAAAAAATCCTCACCTATTAACCCCTTACCTATACTATCGTGTCTGTCGACTTTACTACCTAGCTCTTTCTTTGAATCGTTTAAATGAATTCCTCTGAGGTAATTAAATCCAACTATAGAGTCAAACTCGTTAAAAACCTCGTCGTAATTATTAACAATATCATACCCTGCAGTGTAAGTGTGGCAGGTGTCTAAGCATACACCTACTCGACTTTTGTCTTCTACCTTATCAATGATGTGTGCAAGTTGCCAAAATTCAAAGCCCAAATTGGTTCCTTGTCCTGCTGTATTTTCAATAACAGCAGTAACGCCCTCTGTCTTATCTAGGGTGATATTGATGCTTTCTGCTATCCGATCTAGGCATTTATCAATCTCTATTTTATTGAGGTGGCTTCCAGGATGGAAGTTAAGTAATTTCAAGCCTAAAAGCTCACATCTATTCATCTCGTCTAGAAAAGCAGTTCTACTTTTTTCTAAATTTTCCTTTGCTGGGTGTCCAAGATTCGTAAGATAGCTGTTGTGAGGAAGAATATATGCAGAATCTATGCCCACTTTTTCACAGTTTATGGTAAACTGGTTTATATTTTCTTCTGTTAAGGGTTTGCTAACCCACTGTCTTTGATTTTTTGTAAAGAGGGCGAATGCATTTGCACCAATCTCTTGTGCATTTTTGGGAGCATTTCCACCCCTCCAGCTGCACTTACATGAGCTCCTATATATTTCATTTTATTGTTATTTATACTGTGTCTATACAAATATAACACAAAAAGAGAAAAAATGTTG
>JASLCM010000173.1 GCA_030151845.1 Bacteroides sp. | reverse complement strand
ATAGCCGTTACTCCCACTAAAGAGTTGGAGTTTATAAATTACATGCATAAAAAAAGAGTTGATATTTAAATCCATAAACTATGAAGTACAATTTAGCAATAATTGGTGGAGGACCTGCGGGTTATACAGCTGCTAGCTTAGCTGCAGCAAGTGGGCTACATGTTATACTTTTTGAAAAGTATGAATTGGGTGGTGTCTGCTTAAATGAAGGGTGCATTCCAACAAAAACCTTACTTTACTCCGCAAAACTATATGACACTTTAAAAGAGTGTAAAAAGTTTGGTGTTCAAGTAGACAACACAAGTTTCGATTTAAAGAGAATCATCTCTAGGAAGAAGAAAATTATACGTAAACTTACCTTAGGAATTAAAGCGAAGCTGACTCATGAAAATATTACAATAGTTAATGGGGAAGCTGCTTTAAACTCAGCTAATACGCTACTTTGCCAAGGTGAAGAGTATTCTTTTGATAAGCTACTACTTTGTACTGGCTCAGAGACATTAATCCCCCCTATAAAAGGACTTGATGAACTACAGTTCTGGACACATAAAGAGGCTTTAGAGACCAAAAGTATTCCCAAAAG
Source organism: Bacteroides sp. (assembly GCA_030151845.1). Lineage (GTDB taxonomy): Bacteria > Bacteroidota > Bacteroidia > Bacteroidales > Bacteroidaceae > Bacteroides_E. The sequence continues at coordinate 8,402 of JASLCM010000173.1, read as the reverse complement.
CTTAGCTATAATTGGTGGAGGTGTTATTGGGATTGAGTTTGCTTCATTTTTCTCCAGCTTAGGAACAGAGGTCACTGTTATTGAGATGCAAGAGGATATTTTAAAAGGTTTTGATACAGATGTGATTCAGGCACTAAAAGAAACCTATTCTAAAAAAGGAGTCAAGTTTCTATGCAATACAAAGGTAGTAGAGGTTTGCCAAGAGCAAGAACAGATCTACACCTTACAATTAAAGAGCATACTAGAGGGAGATAAAACACTTCATACAGAGCAGGTGTTAGTGAGCGTTGGAAGGAAACCTTCTTTAAAAGGGCTACAAGTTGAAAAGCTTAATATAGAGACTAATCAGGCAGGAGGAGTCCAAACCAACCAATTTATGCAAACCAGCCACTCATCCATTTACGCATGTGGGGATATTACTGGGTACTCTCTGCTCGCTCACACCGCTATTCGTGAGGCTGAGGTGGCAATTCATCATATTTTAGAGAAGCCTGATAAAATAAGCTATAATGCAGTACCTGCAGTTGTTTACACCAACCCAGAACTAGCTTCTGTAGGAATCACAGAAGAAAAAGCTATTCAAAAAAAACTCCCATATACTGTCATCAAGAAACCAATGACCTATGCTGGTAGATTTGTAGCAGAAAATGAGGGTGATACTGGACTGTGTAAGCTAATTATTAATACTAACAAAGAGATCATTGGGGTTCACCTATTTGGCAACCCTGCAAGTGAAATCATTTCACTTGCTTCAATCGCTGTAAAAGAACAGTATACAATTGAGGAGTGGAAGAGAGTAATTTTCCCACACCCTACCGTCTCTGAAATTTTTAAAGAAATTTTATGAAGAAAAAGCTATCCCTAATTTTTATATTTCTATCCTCATGTTCACTCTTTGCCCAGTTCAACAAGTCTGCGAAGATAGACCAACTCATACGAGAACTCCCGCAAGAGTCGAATGTGGGAGTAGCTGTTTACGACCTCACGGCTAAAAAGTATGTTTATACGTTTCAAGCAGATAAACTGTGTAGGCCAGCCTCAACAATGAAACTGCTTACAACAATATCTGCTTTAGATCAGCCAAAGGGGTTTGAACCGTTTTACACCACTGTAGAATACGATGGCATCATCGAAAATGATACCCTAAAGGGTGATCTTTACCTAGTTGGTGGATTCGATCCTGAGTTTTCAGATAGTGATTTAAATAGCCTGGTAGATGCTATTCAACAACATAAGTTAAAAGTTATAACAGGCTCAATATATGGAGATGTCTCCATGAAAGACTCGCTTTATTGGGGAGCTGGATGGGCATGGGATGATACTCCTGCATCTTTTCAACCTTACCTCTCTCCATTGATGTTAAACAAGGGAGTTATAGACTTATCAATCTCACCTTCAATAAAAGGTGAGCCAGCTCAAATAGAGATACTACCCAAATCATCCTATTACACACTTTATAATGAAACACTCTCTTATACAGACTCGCTCGTTGCTCCACTGGTAACTAGAGATTGGCTTGCCCATAAGAATGATGTTCTCGTAAAAGGGAATATCACCAAAACTATGAAAAGAAGCTTAAACATCTATAGGCCTGAAAGATTTTTCATCCATACTTTCGCCGAGAGGTTATCCGAAAAGGGAGTTACAGTACTTGGACCCTGTGGAATAAAGAAAAGAAACTCTTCATCCTCTCCTATTGCCTCTGTAGAAACACCAATAACTAAGGTTGTAAAGAATGTACTAAAAGAGAGCGATAACTTAGGTGCAGAAGCACTATTCTACCGCATGGCAGCACAATACAACCACACAGAGGTTTCTGCTACTGATGCCATAGAAAGAATAAAAGACCAGATAGAACACCTCGGATTACAAGGTAAAAACTATAGGATAGCTGATGGTAGTGGACTTTCTAACTACAATTATATTTCACCTCGCCTCTTAGTTGAGTTTCTAAGTTATGCTTATGAAAAGACAGATCTATTCCAGACTGTTTACAAAGCTTTACCAATAGCAGGAATTGACGGAACATTAAAGCATAGAATGAAAAAATCTCCTGCCTATAATAACGTTCATGCAAAAACAGGCTATATTACAGCTATAAACACATTAGCAGGCTATTTAAAGGGTCAAGATGGACACTTTTACGCTTTCGCTATAATGAACCAGAACGTTCTCACAAACAGTCTTGCTAGAAATTTCCAAGATCAACTGTGTATCCTACTCTGTGAGTAGTTAAAAAATAAGAGCGATAATTATCGCTCTTATTTTTTAATTATATAAAGTTTTTCCAATCTGTTAGCCTCATGTCCCCCTTCTCTAAGAATGTTCTATGCATACCTAAACAGGCATTAAGGTTATGTGGTGTTTGGGACTTGCCATCTGTTAGCTTTAAGTAGTCATATAATATTTCTTTATAGTCTGGATGAGCACAATTTTCTATTATTTCTACCGCTCTTTGCTTGGGGCTTTTGCCTCTTAGATCCGCAACACCCTGTTCGGTTACTATTACATTAACAGAATGCTCTGTATGATCCAAATGAGAAACCATAGGAACTATCGCACTTATATCTCCCCCTTTAGCCAAAGAAGGACAGGTAAATATAGAGATGTATGCGCCTCTTGTGAAATCACCAGACCCCCCTATTCCATTCATCATTTTTGTACCTGTAATATGGGTAGAGTTTACATTTCCATAAAGATCTACTTCTATAGCTGTGTTTATAGAGATTATACCAAGTCTACGTACCACCTCTGGATTATTAGATATTTCTGAGGGGCGCAATACTAACTTATCTCTGAAGAATTCTATATCTTCATAAATTCCATTAAGACACTCATTAGTTACTGTTAAGGAACAGGTACTTCCAAATTTAATTCGCCCTGCTCTGATCAAGTCTACAACTGCATCCTGCAACACCTCTGTATACATTTCAAAAGCAGGTATAGCGGATGATCTTCCCAATGCTCCTAGAACAGCGTTAGCGATGTTACCTACTCCTGATTGTAGAGGTAAAAAACCAGAAGGAATTATACCTCTCTTCATGTCTGCAACTAAAAAGTTAGCTACATTCTCTCCAATTTGATCGGTTATTGGATCTGAGCTACAAAAAGTTCTTGCTTCATCTGGCCAGTTCGTCTCTACAACACCTACTATTTTTTTAGGATCAACTTGAATATAAGGCTTTCCTATTCTATCACTCACTTTGTAGATAGGAATCTCTCTTCGGTAAGGAGGATCTTGAAGCTCAAAAACATCATGCATTCCCATCATGTTCTTACTCTGTGCACTATTCAACTCTACAATAATTTTATCTGCACACCTACAAATTGTTGGAGAAATTCCCCCTGCAGCAGTTAAGTATATTTTGCCATCGGGTGTTAATTCACAAGCCTCTATAATAGCTACATTAACCTTCCCCATAAAACCATATCTAACCTCTTGAGCCATTTGAGAAAGATGAATGTCATTGTATGCAATTTCACCGTTGTTGACTGACTTCCTAAAGTCTTTATTTGTTGTGTAGGGAGCTCTGTATCTAATTGCTTTTGCTCTTGATAAAATGCCATCACAAGAGTCCCCTGTAGAGGCTCCTGTAAAAACTCCAACCTGAAAAGGCCTACCCGCCTTGTGCTCCGTCTCTGCCTTCTCTGCCAAAGCATAAGTTACAGCTTTTGCAGTGCCTGCAGGTGTAAATCCACTTAAACCAATGTTATCTCCATGCTGAATCATATCAGCAGCTTCTGTAGCACTAATTACTCTATACGACATAGCTAGTTTTTATTAATAAGTTAACGCTTAGTAAATTTTTCTTTTTAGAATTTCAGACCACACCATTGCTTTTCGCAGCTCTTCTTTTTGATTTAAGTGATATTCTGTAGCTTCATCCTCGCCTTTAATCTCACTTTTCTCAATTTCATTCTCGGTTTGTAATTCTATTTCAACACGAGAAAGAAGAGACTCTTCTGCATGATTATCAAATGAATAAATAGTATTTTTTGTTTTTTGTTTTAACTCCTCTTCTTCATATCCATCTCGCATTTCAGTCCTTAAAGGCTTTTCGGTAGAGTGGGGAATTGGTGGGGGAAGGTCACTGACTTTCTTTTTAGATGGTTTCATTTTTTCTTGAAAAATAAAAATAACAAAGACAGCGATTATAATGAGTAGATTCTCCATACCTGTATTATTGTTTACTATTCCAAATATACAGTTTTTATCTTAAGAGCAAGGTCTTTTTAGATATAAAAAAAGGGCAGCTTCACAGCTACCCTTAATTTTTTAACCTAAACCTTAACTATGAAAAAATCTAATGTTTCTTTCACGGCAGCAAAGATGATTTATTTTTGATTAAGAAACAAGCTTGATGCATATAAATCCCTTTTATATTAATTGTTATTAACAGTATTTTATCAATCTTTGAAAGATTAGAAAGAAAATGAGGCTCATTATGGCAATTTCCTATCCTTGTAAATCTTATCTTTGTCCTTTATTTAAATAACATATTGATATGAAACAGACAGAAGTAGACTTAAAATCTGCAACTGATAAAAAGGAGAGTAGACTACTCTATCTAGAGACCTATGGCTGCCAAATGAATGTAGCCGATAGTGAAGTTGTAGCATCCATTATGCAAATGGCTGGTTATGAAATCACAACAGAACTAACAGAAGCTGATGCTATCTTAGTGAATACCTGCTCTATACGCGATAATGCGGAGCAGAAAGTAATCCATCGCCTCACCTACTTTAATACACTCAAACGAAAAAGAAAGGATCTTATAGTTGGTGTACTAGGCTGCATGGCAGAGCGTGTCCAAGACTGGCTCATAAAAGAACTCAATGTAGATCTTGTTGTTGGACCAGATGCCTATTTAAGCTTACCAGACCTATTTGCTACTGTTGAAGCAGGAGAGAAAGCCATGAATATAGAGCTATCTACTACAGAAACTTACGAAGACATTATTCCTGCCAGACTCTGTGCCCGAAATATATCTGGTTTTATTTCTATAATGAGAGGATGTAATAACTTCTGCACCTACTGCATTGTTCCCTATACTAGAGGAAGAGAGCGGAGCAGAGAAATTGAGAGCATATTAAAAGAGGCCGAGGATCTACAAAGCAAAGGGTACAAAGAGATTACTTTGCTGGGACAAAATGTTAACTCTTATCTCTTTTGCAACGAAGAGGGTGAAGAGATTAACTTTGCCAAATTATTAGATATTGTAGCGAAGCATGTACCTACTCTACGAATCAGATTTTCTACCTCTCATCCAAAAGACATGAGTGATGAAACATTAGAGGTCATTGCAAAAAACGATAATATCTGTAAACACATTCACCTACCTGTACAAAGTGGGAGTTCTAGAATTCTAAAACTGATGAATAGAAAGTACACGAGAGAGTGGTACTTGGACCGAGTTGCTGCCATAAAAAGAATTATACCCAATTGTGGACTAAGTACTGATATTTTTTGTGGATTTCACTCTGAGACAGAAGAGGACCATCAGCTATCATTGAGTCTGATGAGGGAGTGTCACTTTGACTCTGCTTTTATGTTTAAGTACTCAGAGCGCCCTGGAACATATGCTTCCAAACGCTTACCAGACAATGTCTCCGAGGAGATAAAAACAAGAAGGCTAAATGAAATTATAGAACTACAAAACCAACTATCTAAAGAAGCTAACCAAAACTGTATTGGAAAGACATATACTGTTCTTACGGAGGGATTTAGTAAACGTTCAAACGACCAACTCTATGGAAGAACAGAACAGAATCGAGTTGTTGTTTTCGATAAAGGCACACATAAAATAGGAGACTTTGTAAAGGTTAAAATCACCGATGCAAGTTCTGCTACTCTTTTAGGAGACGTGGTTCATAACTAAGGAGACTAAATTAAGAATAGGGGATTCCCTATTCTTAGTTTTTAGGCATAAGTATCCATAAAATAATGTAGACTATAACTCCTGCAAATACAGTAAATATAGTCAGTAGAGCATAAAGAACACGTGTCATTGTTTTATCAAAACCAAAATAGTTTGCAAGACCACCACACACACCAGCTATTTTACGATCAGAAGACCGAACTAATCTTTTTGTCGACATATAAAAAATTTAATTATACTTCTATTTTATTGAAACAAAAGTAGTTCAAAAAAGGTTTAACTTAAATAGATACTTTAAAAGTACTTAAAGTTTTATATATACCTCAGTTTTTATTTGTTTATTTGCATAAAATTAAGGATTACTCTACCTAGATTATAGAAACAGCTACAACTAAGCATTTATGCAATATAAAACTGAATTTCGTTGCCCTATTTGTGAGGGCCCAGAATTTGAGGAGCTCTGTACTGCTACAGATTTTTTCATATCTAAACAAAGTTTTGCTCTAGCTAAGTGTAAAAGTTGCGGGTTTGTACTAACTTGGAACCCTCCAAAGGGAGAGCGTTTAGCAAGCTACTACAATAGCCCAAATTACATTCCCCACAACAAAACAAACCGTACTTGCTTTCAGATCCTATATGGAGCTGCTCGATCAATCATGCTCCGTAAAAAGATCCAGTTTATTGAGAAAGAAACAACAAAACGCAATGGTTTTTTATTAGACTATGGGTGTGGAGCTGGATATTTTGCAAATTATGCAAAAAGTAAAGGCTGGAGTGTTACAGCTATGGATTCAAATTCAAATGCAAGAAAATATGCGTTGGATCAGTTTTCCCTCACAGTACTTGATGAGAACCAGATAAAGGAACTCCCTAGCCAATACTATGACGTGATTTCACTCTGGCATGTGTTGGAGCACATTGAAGATTTAAGTACAATTTGGTCTGAGCTTGATCGTTTATTAAAACCTACAGGCGTATTGGTCTTAGCTGTCCCTAATATTGCTTCATTTGATGCAAGAAAATATCAAGAAAACTGGGCAGCTTATGATGTTCCAAGGCACTTGTGGCATTTTAGTCCAAGCACAATCCAGCAACTGGGTTCTAAACATGGTTTTTGCCTAGCAAACAGAAAGCCTATGCCTTTTGATGCTTTCTATATATCTATTCTAAGCGAAAAAATAAGGCAAAGCAAACTTCCTTTTATGAAAGGATGTATAACAGGAATTCAAGCATGGTTTAAATCATTGACTAAAATAGACGAGAGTAGCTCAATGACCTATGTTTTTAGAAAAAAAAGATAAGTCTACTAATATGAGTAACAAAAATAGAAAAGGTGGTATACCTTTTTTCAATATGCATTTTATAACAACAAGCATTAGCACTATGCTTGTTTTACTGCTTCTAGGACTTATCGTCTTCTTTGTTCTTGCAGCAAACGACTTATCAACTTATGTCAAAGAGAACATAAACTTAACCGTTTTATTAGACGATAATTCTACCAGTAAAGAGATCCAAAAGACTCAAAATAAGCTAAGTCAATTTGAGTTTGTTAAACAAACAACTTATATTTCAAAAGAAGAGGCTTTAAAAGAGCATACAGAAGAATTAGGTACGGACCCAATTGAGTTCTTGGGATACAATCCTTTCTCTCCCTCTATTGAGGTTAAGCTACATGCTCCCTATGCAAACCGCGACAGCATTGAGAAGGTAGAGCGTATCATTAAAAGGCTACCCCACACTTCAGAAATCATCTATCATAAGGAGTTAATCGACATGGTTAATAGCAATATCACTAAAATCAATATTGCTCTTTTATTCTTAGCTGGCTTATTTGGACTTATCTCCTTTGCCCTTATTCACACAACAATAAGACTATCTATTTATTCCAAGAGATTCATCATTCATACCATGAAGCTAGTAGGAGCTAGTTGGGGCTTTATTCGCCGGCCTTTTTTAGTAAAAAGTATTTGGGGAGGACTATTTGCAGCCCTATTAGCAAATGCAACCCTCTTATTATCAGCCTATTTCCTAATAAGATACAATCCTAGTCTATCTCCTCTTTTCCGACCACAAGTTCTGTTAGCTGTTGGATTATCGGTCTTTATTTTTGGAATTACTATCACTCTTATCTGTTCTTATATTTCTGTTAGTAAATTTTTAAGAATGAGAGGAGACTCTATATACTACGTTTAAAAGTACAACTATGACAAAGAAAAAAAAGTTTGCATTCGATAAAATAAACTTCATCTTAACAATAGTAGGTATCCTTATTATTATTAGTGGATTCCTACTCATGACGGGCCCTTCATCAACAGAGACCCACTTTGAACCCGATATTTTTAGCGCAAGAAGAACCCAATTGGCTCCTGTAGTCTCTTTTATTGGATTCTTATTTCTTATCGTTGCAATTTTAAAAAAACCAAACACAAAAAAATAAGATAAATGGAAGATTTAAGCTTGTTCCAAACAATAATTATTGCAATTGTAGAGGGACTTACTGAGTTTTTACCTGTATCCTCAACA
>JASLCM010000077.1 GCA_030151845.1 Bacteroides sp. | reverse complement strand
GGAACTCTTTTGGTCTCTGCTACTCCCTCTTTTTTACACCATAAGAGGTCGCTCTCTTCATATGCATTTAAACTGGTTGTATTGTTTTATGTTGCATAGAGCGCCGACAGGATTATTAAATAAAGCAGGCTCTTTGCTTTATCATTTAAGCTTACGCATCCCAACCTTCCTCCTTCTTTTTCGAACAAGTTAAAGCACAATTAGGATGTTTTCATTCAAATTCATATCTTGGCCAACTTTAGCTTAATTTTAATGAAGAATTATTTTCTATGAACAAGTTAACAACGAAACAGTTTTGGATGGTTGGGTTGATGCTATTCTCCCTTTTCTTTGGAGCAGGTAATCTCATCTTCCCACCCATGTTGGGAAAAATGGCAGGAACAAGTATGTATCTATCTATGATGTTCTTTGGTGTTACAGCCATTATTCTTCCCATTCTGGGCGTTGTAGCTGTAGCTAAATCGGATGGACTAAATCACATGGGGAGAAAGGTAAGCAACTGGTTTGCTACGCTTTTTACTATAGTTATTTATCTCTCCATGGGGCCGTTGATGGGAATTCCTCGTGCAGGAACTGTTCCTTATGAGATTGGTCTCTCACCCAGTGTTCCAGAAGAGTGGAACACATTGGCCCTTTTCCTCTTTACCTGTCTCTTCTTTGCTGTAACCTACTGGCTAAGTCTTAATCCCAGTAAAATAGCAGAACGTGTAGGGAAATACCTAAGTCCTATATTACTCTTATTAATGATAACACTGTTTGTTTGCTCCTTCTTTAATCCGATGGGTGATTATCTTCCTCCTGTGGGAAAATATAAAGAGAACCCTTTTACTTCGGGATTTTTGGAGGGCTACATGACGATGGATGCGGTAGGTGCATTAAACTTCGGCTTGGTTATTGCCATGGTTATTCACTCTTTTCAAATAACAAATAAGAGAGAGGTGATGCGTGCCACCATTAAGACAGGAGTTCTAGCAGGAGGTTTACTTCTTTTTATCTACCTCATGCTTGCCCATCTTGGGGCAACAAGTGCTGCTCTTTTTCCAGAGACAACCAACGGAGCTCAGCTCCTTAACTTAGCCTCTAATCACATCTTTGGAAAATTTGGAGCCTACCTTGTGGCAGGCATCTTTACACTTGCCTGTCTTACCACTTGCGTAGGATTGATTAGCTCTTCTGCCCAATACTTTGCTTCGTGGACCAAACGTTTGGGATACAAAGGATGGGTTACTCTATGGACACTTTGTAGCATCTTTATTGCCAACATTGGCTTAGACCTAATTCTTACCTATAGTGTACCCATACTATCGGTTATATATCCTGTAGCAATTGTTCTTATCTTACTCACCCTAGCCGATTCACTCTTTCAAGGACGAACCATTGTCTACAAGGTAACCGTCTACACCACAGCGGTAATCAGTCTCCTTTTTGCGCTTAACGAGGTAGGATTAGCTCTTCCTTTCGTTACGCAGGCAGCACAGAAGCTCCCCTTCTCCACGATGCAATTGGGCTGGGTTCTTCCTGCGCTTCTAGCCTTCGGTATCAGTATCTTATTCTGCTTTATACAAAAAGGGAGTAAAAAGAAGAGTTTTTCACCTTGCCATACAGAAAAGCTGAAAACGACAGGTGCATCTAAAAAAGACAATCACTAGCCTTATCATCTACCTGTCAATGCAAGCTCTCTTCAAATAAACGCTTCTCGTGTGACTGCTTCATAGAATTCACGCGAGGAGACTTTTCTATTTAAAGAGCGAAAGCAAGTTTTACTGCTCAATTAAAATTGATACAGCTCTCTTTTATTTAAGCTATCGTGCAAAAGCATTCGCTCTGCTTCTTAATAGGCTAAGTTGTGTTGCGCATTTCTCTCGGGCGATGCCTATCCAGATACAGTAAACGCTGTAATCTTTAGATCGTCGTTGTTTTAACTTCAGCAATTACTCGGTCAACTTTTGCCAGCTCTTGCTCATTTTCTCTACAGCTTCTAACTAATTCGTAACGATCACCTTAAAATAGAGAACAGCAGTATGTCTGTCGCTTCTTGAACCATCAAAAGATAGAAATCGCTCCTTTAAGCGATCTCTTTATTCTTGCATAACAGAGATGGAGTACTCGTTGTAGAGTTTAAAAATCGTCAACTAACTCTCCAATTAAAGGAACTACATAATCCACAATAACTCCCATATTTAAGCGATGTTCTCCCTCAAAAAGCACCTTGTTTTTATAATGGGCATCAAATTCGGCCTGACAATTAACCAAGGTGTCCTTCGTTCCAAAGAGTCCGTAGGTATACTTTCTATCGTAGTTAGTAATTCCTTCAAACTGTAATTTTTCCATCGCTTCATACTGTTCACAAAGCTCCTCTGTGAGGGTAAAGGTTTTAACCCCATCTTTGCGTGGGTTGATAAAGGGGTGCTCTCCCAAATCTTGCCGCATCAACTCTGAAATTCGGAAGGCAGGATTTACCAAGATCTTCTTTTGCCCATGCAATTGCTGTGTAAACATCCCTCCCATGGAGGTTCCTACCACCACCAGTGGCCTATGCTTTTTGCAGATATCCTTAAGCAACTGAAGAGCCACGATTGGATCCATCGGCATATCGGGAGCTAAAACCTCATACTCAGGAAAGCAGAGTTGTAAATTTTTAGCAGATCCTGTAGCCCCTGAAGAAGAGAGGCCATGAACATAAACTAATTTTTCCTTTGTTTTCATAGCGTTATCTATTGAGTAGTGAAAGATACAATAAACTTATTACATCTCTAAATTGTTAGAAAATAGATATCCTCTCCTTTTCTATTTTTTAGGATATCCTTATCTTTGTAGACTAATTTAAAAATTAAATAGCATATGAAACATTTTAGTTTAGTAAGTATACTCTCTTTTGCACTTCTACTTTTAGGTGCCTGTGGCAATGCCTTCCAAGAAAAGAAATTTCAATCGGGATTTGAAGGAATGTATGTAGGAGAGTTGCCTTGTGCCGACTGTCCTGGAATCTTAACCCATGCAACTTTCTACCCAGATAGTACAGTGGCAATTACCTCACTCTATTACGATAGTGACGATACCTCAGAAACAGAATGGGGTACCTGGGAGGTAAATGACAATATTTTACAGGCCAATATGCCCTACAACATGACCTACTACTATGTGGAAGAGTCGGATTCAACCATCATGATGACAGACTCTCTTGGAAAGGCTTCTGAATCTCTTGCTGAGTTCTACAGACTCAAAAAAGAGGCGCCTTTAACACGTGCCGACTTTGCAGGAAACTATGTGCTAGGCGATTTGGATGAACCTGAATCTTATCGTCAGCTTTTATCGATCACCCCTGTTGAAGGAAGTGAAGAGATTTTAGTTAAAGTAACCAGTGAAGGAGCAGGAAAAGGTTGCGAATTTAGTGCAGAAGGGCTACTCGTAAACAATCAAATAGAGGTGGACTTAACTCAACTTCACGAAGAGATGACAGCCACGCTAACCATCCGATTTACGGGTAAAGATACTCTTCTTCTTTTCTCTTCTCGATTTGATCAACGCTTTGCATTGATGTACTTTTGTGGAGGCGGAGGTTCTCTAGCTGGCGACTATGTGCGTGTGAATAATTAAGATCATCTTTTATAGGTGAATCAAATAGGATGTATGAGCTCATGCATCCTATTTTTTTTCTGTTTTAACAACTATCCTTTGTTTCTAATCTATCTTTTCCTTTTTTATATTCACACTACACACAGCTTTAGTATAGTTACTGTTTTTAGCTTCCTATCGAATAAAGCTTCTTACAAAAAGGATAGATTACTTTATTAAAACCTTTCATAGCTCTTTTAAAGAGTCTGTTTTTAGACTAAACATATGTATGTTAGCTCCAACTAGAAAGTGAGATTAATTTAAAACTCTCACCTCAAAACTAAATGCCTTTCTTGACTTGAACCAGAAAACCATTTAATACCTCCATACTCTTATTGGTTTGAAGAATCTGCTATATTTTACAAATTCTATATCCCTTTGTTTTTTTTAAGAGTCTTATAAACTACTTTTTCAGTACAACTTAAGGCTTGGGGTTAGAAAAAGAAGTACCCCTACCTCCTTGATAAAGAACCATCAGTCTATTGTTTCAATAAGTTTACAGTTTTTATTTGCCCTAATTATTTGTTAATTAAAAATAAAAATCAACCCGTTTATTTTTGTTTGATAACTAATTATTGCATTATTTTGTATTTATCAAGTTGAAATTCTAACCAAACTTTCTTATTTAGCCTACAACACTTAATTATACCTGCAGGTATAATTAATGTTTTTTTCCTAAAAAAGGAGAGTCCTTTGATTGCCAAATTTCAACTTGCAAGAGACTAATAGCTTAATATTAAATTAATTAAAATGCGTAAATTTTACAATCTAGTACTATCCCTACTATTTGTAGGAATGTTCACTGCTTGTTCAAGTGATGATGAGAATAACATCACGGGCTCAGAGTTAACAGCAAAGTTTGAAACCACTATATCAAGGGCTTCAGGAACTCAGTGGTCCACCTCTGATGCCATTGGAATCTATGCCATAGAGGCAGGAAAAAGCTTAGCTGATGAAAACATTTATGAGGGCAAAGCCAACATTAGGTATACTACTCCAGGAAATGGAATATTTACAGCAGGTAAACCTAGTGAAGCTATTAAA
>JASLCM010000133.1 GCA_030151845.1 Bacteroides sp. | reverse complement strand
AATACTTTTTGATGTCAGGATTCGAAGGATCTACCTCATTCAATGCCTCTATATAGTTTAATAAAATAGTAGCATAACGAATGTATGTATCTATGTAGTTATTTGGCCAGATTCTATCTCCACCCTTTGCTAAGTGAGCCATAGGGTCATTTAGTTTAAATGATAAATAACCAGTTCTTGAATAGAACGTTGTGGAGTGGCTAAATCCTGAAACACCACCTAAGTAAAGCTCTGCACGTCCTAATCCATCACGTTGTTTTGGAGAGCTATAGTGATTTCTCTTTTCGAAGTCATCTTTCACTTGAGGAATCACACGCTTATTGTATAAGATAGATGCATAGAATCTTGGCTCACGATTCGCGAACATATTCCAATCACCTTCCCAGTGACCATAAGCATCAGACTGGCGAATGTCATTAATTATATCTTTCTTACCTTTATCAGTAGTAATATCACGTCTTTTAGGATTCCAGTTATCACCACCACTAGTAGCCCAACCTTCTTCTATATAACCAGATTGAGGATGTTCAATAGGCTTACCATTTTTCATAAGGAAAGCATCAACCAAACGCTGAGTTGGACCAACACCACCTAGTGCAGATGGACCAGGAGTTGTATGAATTTGCCAACCACGAGTATGATAAGATCTAGCTCTACCAAAGATAATTTCTTTGTTCCATACCTTTAACTGCATATCAACGTATGACTTATAAGGGTTAAATGCACCTTTACCATCTTCATCATTGCGATACAGTCCATATAAGCTAGGATTTTGCTCAGCAATATCAATTACCTCTTTAGCTGCTTTAGCCGCACGAGTCCATTTCTGTGGATCATAAGTAGTGTTAATTAATTGCTCGCCATGTTTATTAACAAAGCCTTCATACTCTTTATTTCCATTAAATTGAGGGCTGGCAGCATGATGTAGTACGATCGATTTAACCGACTTACAAACAACTTGGTCAGGACGTCCTAACTCATTTCTGTCTGCAGACTTCCATGATAAAGGTAAACCTACCGCTGCTTCATCCATTAGCTCACAAATATAGTCTACACACTCATCATAAGGTGCACGAGCATACGCACTAAAGTCAGCATCGTATGAAACATCTTCTTTAACAAGAACTACTGGACCGTATTGTTTTAAAAGTTGCCAGTAAAAATATCCTCTTAGGAAGATTGCCTCATGTTTATAACGAGCTTTTAAATCTGGAGTAAGCTCCCCACAACGATCAACGTTTTTCTCAAAAATATGAGACATACGGATTGCTCTGTAATAAGTATCGTATTTGTTGTAGAACTCTACACCTTCAGACCAGTTACCAAAGTTCATTTGGTAAGTCAAATATACAGTCCATGAAAGGTCACACTCGTCGGCACAACCAACCCATGGATCATCTTGATAAAGTTTTGGGTCTTGAATTCCTGCATAAATATTTGCAAGGTATCCTTCAACCTCTTTTCTTGAGCTCCAAACCATCTTCTCGTCCTTTTGACCAGAAGGGGTAATATCCAAGAAATCTGAACAAGCACTACCAAATATTACAAGCAATACAAGTAGTGATATAGTTATTTTTTTCATAATTCTAATTAAAAGGTTGTTTTGATTCCAAAGTTAATTTTTCTTGATAATGGGTATTTACTACCATTATTTGAACCTGTCTCAGGATCCCACATGTCCCATTTAGAGAATAATGCCAAGTTGTTACCAACAGCATAGATACGTAGAGATTTAAGACCTAATGGAGCAATAAGCTTTTTATCAAAAGTATAACCAATCTCCATGTCAGATAACCTTAACAATCTACCATTATATATATTTCTTGTAGAACGTTTCCAGTTATTCTCGGTTAAACCATCCGACAACCGTGGATAGAATGCATTGGGATTTGGATTATCTTCAGTCCAACGATCCAATGCCTTTGTATATACGTTTCCTTTACCAATACCTTGTGAGAATGGAATAAATGCAGATCCACCTAAACTATAAGTTACATGGTCTTGTCCTCTAAAAAACACTCCAAAGTCAAAGTTTTTCCAGAAAAACTGTGCACCAAAACCATAAACAATTTCAGGAATGTTTGAATAGCCGATAGGAATCATATCATCTAAGTCAACTTTTCCATCTTTATTATAGTCTAAGTATTTCACATCACCCGGACGTGCACCACCTAAAGCTTCTTGTGAAGGATGAGAGTCGATATCATCTTGGTCTTTAAATAAACCTAATGAAACTAGTCCAAATTGTTGTCCAATACGGTTACCTGTTTTCATTAAGTATCTATATTCCATGTCTGGCTCATCCATGAAACGAATCTTATTTCTAGTAAAGGTATAGTTACCATAAAGTCTATAGTCTACCTCTCCTATTTTATCATTAAATTCTAATGTAGCATCAACACCGTGGTTTCTTACCTTACCAATATTAGCATTCACAGTAGTACCACCAAATCCTGCAAATCCTGGAATCGTATTTCTTGTTGATAAAATATCTGAACGAACTTCGTGGAAATAGTCCATTTCTAAAGAGATCTTGCTATCGAACATCTTCAGCTCAACACCAATATTCTTCTTTAATCCCTTTTCCCAAGTTAAGTTCTTAACACCATATTGTTGCTCACCAACTCCAGCATAGCTGTTAGATGAGTTTTGCGCATCTGTTTCACCAAAGTTAAAACCACCTAAACCACCACCATAAATATCAAGGTAACCAAAACGCTGGTTTGCTGCTAAACTCTCATTACCTACTAAACCAATAGAAGCTCTTAACTTCAAGATGTTGATAGCATCGATATTCCAGAATTTCTCGTTAGAAATTAAATATCCAATAGCACCTGCTGGGAAAACACCAAAGCGCTTACCCGATGGGAAGTTCTCAGAACCGTTATAACCAACGTTGAACTCTGCAAAATAACGCTCATCAAAAGAGTAAGTTGTACGTGCAGCTAGTCCTTGCTTACGATAAGGAAGTGAAAGAATACTCTCTGTAGCTGAACCATTAATATAGTCTCTTTGGTAATACATAACCATTGCACTCGTACGATGTTTCTCATTAAAGATCTTATCATACATAAATTGCAGTTTAAACTCCATTGCACGGTTACTACTCAAACTTCTAGAGTATCTTAAAGCCTCTGAACTTTCAGCTACTTGCTGCACCACTGGTTCACCACTATCTGGATCTAAACCTGTTATACTATATAGGTTTGGATTCCTATGGTAGTTTTGTGTAGTATTGTTATTATAGTCAAACGAAAATGAAGCTCTTAGTTTTAAACCATCTAGAATGAATGGTAATTTCTGATTTAAAACAACTTGAGACATTGCCTGCGTTCTATACACACGGTTGTAACCTGAGTTGAACAAACGCTCTGCAGGGTTATTTTCACCAACTTGTGAAGGAGCCCCCCAGCTATATACACGATTTCCGTCACCATCAAATCCAATAGGAACGCGAATTGGTGAAGATAATGGTGTATATAAGTTAGCCCAGTGGAAAATCTCCTCTGCTGGAGTTACATATTTTCCATAAATTTCTCTATTACCTACACCAGGCTGATGCATATCAACTAAGTTTGCACCAATCTCTAAATTCACCACAGTGTTTTTAGCAAGTGTTACGTCAATATTAGATCTAAAGTTATAACGTTTAAACTGAACATTCGACTTATAGTCGTTATCTTTCCAGTTTTTCAAGTTACCATTATCCTCTAAGAAACCAGCTGAAACGAAATATCTAACCTGTTCACTACCACCTTGAATATTCAAAGTTGCATTTGTGTTACTTGAGTATTTGTTAAACACCTGATCAAACCAGTTGATATTTGGATACATAAATTGATCTGTCCATTCTGTATGGTTATCTAATTTATGGATGTATTCATCGCTATAGTTAGCATATCCAACAGCCTCATTAGCTAGTCTCGCATAATTTGCTCCATCTAGATATTTAGGCATTTTAGGTAAGTCTGAGAAACCTTGTTCAATTTTAAACTCAACAACTGGTTTCTGTGCAATCCCTTTACGAGTTGTAACAAGTACTACACCGTTCGCAGCACGAACACCATAAACAGCTGTAGCTGATGCGTCCTTTAGAATAGACACAGACTCTACCTCATCAACAGAGATATCACTAATATCACGTTCTACACCATCAACTAACATTAAAGGAGCTTGATTAGCACCAAAGGTTGATAAACCTCTAATCCAGAACTGAGCTACGTCTTGACCTGGCTCACCTGAGCGCTGTACAGCGACACTACCAGCAATACGCCCTGATAGGTTTGAAGTTAAGGACCGTTGTGATGCTCTTAGGTTACCAACAGGAACAGAGCTAATAGATCCAATCACACTAGCTTTTCTTTGACTACCCATACCCACTACTACAACTTCGTCAAGCTCTTCTACATCTTCACGAAGAGTAACATTTAGCGAACGGCTTTTCTTAACAACAACCTCTTCGGTCACAAACCCAACATAAGAGAACACTAAAACATCTCCAGGGTTTGCATCAACGATATAATACCCATTGAGGTCTGAAAGCACACCTCTAGTTGTACCTTTCACCTGAACAGTAACTCCAGGAAGAGGTTCCCCTGAAGTTTCAGAGATCATACCTCGCACTGTTTTGTCACTATCCTGTGTTGTTAACTCTATCTGAGGGATTTCGTTAGCCGAAATCGCACTACTTCCCGAGGCTATTGCTAGCATGGGAATGCAGATTAACAACAAACAAAGAATTTTTCTTACTTTCATACAAGATTGATTTAATTAATTAAAAGTTAACATATGATTTTCTTTCTTTTCTTAAAAAGAGTTTAAACATCAATTATCTCAAATTAGATAATTTTATGCCACAAAAATAGAAACATTTATAATAAGAAGCAAAGATACACTCAATATTATTAAATAAATTAAATATATATAGCTCCTATAAAAGTTTTTCTAATTAATCATAAATATTTAATTAGCTATATTTATACTGATAAATACTTAAATTTTATTACGGTAATAAAATTTAACAAGAGCTCTATGCTAGGTCAACACGGCTCTTTAGCTTAACCTTTCTCCTATAGATATAAAAAAGCGAGGGATGAATTTAAATTCATCCCTCGCTTTTTGTACTGGTTATAATTAAAATATTAGATAAACCATCGCACATAACAAAAATCTTGTCGATGAGGTAGGTCTACATTTTTAGGATACATTCTATATGCACACTTAAAGCTTCCGGCATTAGATAAACTAAATTTAATACGGAACGTATAGATGTCTCCTTCTCTCTTTACAACATCAAAAGGTTTGACAGTATAGATGTGATCTTTATGCTCAGAGTCACTATATAAAACTACTAACTCAATTCCTACAGCATCTTCCAACCCTTTCTCATCTACTACATAGGTTACCTCATACTCTTTTCCACTAACTAAAGTTCCTGCTAGCAAGTCATCGCTTTTCTCAACAGAAAGAACCTCTATCTCGTCCCATTTATCAACTACTCGTTCTTTCCAAGCTGCAATCTCTTTCGCTTTTTTATTATTTTCGGCAGATAATACCCGGTATCGTTTACCTAGTTTATTGTAAAACTTATCGTAGTAATCATCAAGCTGTCTCTTCATTGTATAATGAGGAGCGATTTTAGCTATTGAATTTTTCACATAATCTATCCAACCTCTTGATATTCCTTTATCATCATGATCATAGTAAAGAGGAATAATTTCATTTTCCAGGGTTGCATAAATAGTAGCAGCATCTAACTGGTCTTGATGTTTTTGATCCTGGTAAGTTCGTTGATCTGTCAAAGCCCATCCAGCTCCCTCTCTATATCCTTCTTTCCACCAACCATCAAGAACAGAGAAGTTAAGAACACCATTCATCAAAGCTTTTTCTCCAGAAGTACCCGAAGCTTCTAAAGGACGAGTAGGCGTATTTAACCATATGTCTACCCCTGTCACTAGTCTTCTTGCTAATAACATATCGTAATTTTCTAAGAAGATAATCTTACCTAAGAACTCTGGCATACGAGAAATCTCTATGATTCTTTTAATTAACCCCTGTCCTGCTCCATCTTGAGGGTGCGCTTTACCTGTATATAAAAACTGTACGGGATATTTCTCATTATTCACAATTCGAGATAAACGCTCAAGGTCCATAAATAAAAGGTGAGCACGTTTATAAGTAGCAAACCTTCGTCCAAATCCAATGAGTAAAGCATTGGGATCAATCTTCTCCATTAATGCAACTATACGAGAAGGATCTCCTTGATTCTTTAACCATGTTTCACTGAACTGCTTTCTTATATAGTCTACTAGTTTATTCTTTAACCCTACTCTGGTCTTCCATATTACTTCATCTGGAACATCATAAATAGCTTCCCATATGGATGCATTGGACTGATCATTAAAGAAGTTATCATCGAAATACTCTTCATATAATTCTTTCCACTCCGTTGCACACCACGTAGGAAAGTGAATTCCATTCGTAACATAACCTACATGATTTTCCTCTGGCAAATACCCTTTCCATATTGAAGAAAACATCTCCTTAGAGACTTCACCATGTAGCTGACTCACCCCATTAACCTCTTGAGAAGTATTACATGCAAAAGTAGACATACAGAATCTCTCATTTTTATCAGTAGGATTTGTACGGCCCAAGCCCATGAAATCATCCCAGCTAATACCCATTAACTGAGGATACCCTCCCATATACTTTCCAAACAAGGATTCATCAAAATAGTCGTGTCCGGCAGGTACAGGAGTATGAACAGTGTAAAGTGATGAAGAACGGACTAGCTCTAAAGCCTCTTGAAAGTTCAACCCACTCGCCACATAATCACATATACGCTGTACATTTATTAAAGCAGCATGTCCCTCATTACAATGGTACACCTCCTTTTTAATTCCTAGCTTTTGCAAGGTACGAATACCTCCAATACCCAAAAGAATCTCCTGTTTCAAACGATTTTCCCAATCCCCACCATATAATTGATGAGTAATTGATCGATCATACTCACTATTTAACTCATTATCCGTATCGAGCAAATATAAAGAGATACGTCCTACATTAACTCTCCATAGGCACGCATAAACAGTATGACTCAAATAAGGAACCTCAACCATTATTGGCTGACCATTATCATCACAAACCCGCTCTAAAGGAAGTTGCCCAAAGTTTTGTGCCTCATAGTTTGCTAGTTGCTGCCCATCCATCGACAAACTTTGAGTAAAATACCCGTAACGATAAAGAAAGCCAACTGCGCAAAGATCCACATTGCTATCCGAAGCCTCTTTTAAGTAATCACCAGCTAAAACCCCCAAACCTCCTGAATATATTTTTAACACGTGGTTTAAACCATACTCCATACTAAAGTAAGCTACAGAGGGCCTAGTATTATCTGGTTCTACATCCATGTATTCCCTAAAGTTTGCGTATACAGCATTCATCTTGTCAATGAATACCTCATTTTTAGCTATAGCAGCTAACTCCTCATAACTCATCATCTCCAACAAAAGGACTGGATTATAATAAGCCTTCTTCCATAACTTGGGGTTTAAGCTTTTAAATAATCTAGTAGCCTCATGATTCCAAGACCACCAAATGTTTTTAGCAAGCTCTTTAAGTTTACTCAGCTCCTCAGGAATATGGGAACTTATCGTTATCTCTTTCCAGTTTGGATCATTAACCTTACTTACCTTAACTTTCATATTCTATAACTTTATTATGTCTATTTTCTCTGTTTACTATTTTGAAAAGCTAAATTATAGGCCTCTAAATAATGGCTAATAAACCTACTCCAAGTAGCTTTCTTAGATAAATCTGATGCTTTTCTTCTAATCCTGTGAGTATCCGCTTTTTCGTTCTTCATAAACTCTAAAATATCAATCGTTGTTTTATTTAAAGCTTCCTCAAAATTATCATCATCTCTCTCTATCACCTTTACCCCCGTTTCAAATCCATCATAGTTAGATTGCTTCAATGCCCACAACCCAAACCCTGATAAATTGGTTGTAACAGTAGGAACCCGATAAGCTATACTTTCCAAAGGAGTATAGCCCCATGGCTCATAGTAAGATGGATAAATGGATAAATCTAAACCGATAAGTAGGTCATAGTACTTCTCATTAAAAATTCCATCGTTACCATCTAAATAACAAGGTACATAAATAACGCTAATATTGTTGTTATCCACACCACTATTATTTAGACCTAAACTCCTCATCGTACAAACGATTGCATCCTCATCAAGATTATTAAGAGTATGCGTATAATAAGGGTCGGCCAGCTTCATCTCTTTTGATGTCTTGCTCTTCATTCTTTTTAGTAAATCAGCTCTTGCATTACCAACCCATCCTGGAACAAAGATAAAGGCCAAGACCTTTTTATCTGTTCTACCCCCCAAACGATTCAGGGTATGTAAAAAAAAGTCTAACCCCTTATTTCTAAATTCATTTCTACCACTTGTTCCAATTAAGAATGTATCCTCTGAAAAAGAAGTTCCGGTAAGATTTCTAGCTACTTTTAGCATCTTTTTTCTAGCACTAGTCCTACGTTTATTAAACTCGGCAGCTTTCGGTATTTCATAATGATCAAAACCATTAGGCAAAACCTTATCAACCCTCTTCTCTAAAAGCTGTTCACACTCCCTTGCTGTTAACTCACTTACCGTAGTAAAGCAATCAACAGCATGAGCTGTAGCTTTTTCCACAGAGTGTTTAGCTACTACATTAAGCTCTCTTGCCATTTGATCGCCAAAGTAGTTCTTAAAATATTTATAGAGAGGTTTACCATTCCCAGCTATAGATCGCCCAATTGTTGTTGCATGAGTTGTAAACATGGTGGCAATAGCAGGTTCCTCATGTCGAATATATAAGGCTCCCATTCCACACATCCATTCATGTGCATGAAAAATAACATTCTCTTTACTCGCTTTTAAATAGTAATTATAAAAGCTCTGCGCAACCTTTGCTGCAGCAATAGAGAAAAGACTCGCTTCATCATAATCACCATAACCATGCAAGGAGTCCACTTTATACCACTCCCACATCTCTGCATAGAGTTTATTTTTATCCTTAAAAAGATGGGTCCAATCAACTAAAACTGCCTTTGGCTGCCCAGGAATATTCCAATAGCCTACCTTGACTGGTAAACCCTCTGCTTGCTCAAAATAGATTTTCCACTCCTTGAAAAGAGTTTCATCCTCCATAAAGAACAAGGACTCTTTATCTTTTTGCAGTAAGGGGCCAATATAAAGTATATTATTACTTAACTTGGATTGTAGAATCCTATTTTTTGTAGAAAGTACAGTATAAATCCCTCCCACCATATTACATACCTCCCAACTTACTTCAAATAAGAATTGAGGTCTTGTTTGTTTCTTCTTCATACCTATTTAAGTCTTATGATATAAGATAATAAATTCCCTATAGCCACAAAATCATTTTTTCACATATCTACCTAGATAACAGATTCGTAAGAGAAATAGTTTATTCTAAAATAAAAAACGGGAGTATAATATTATACCCCCGTTCCTACTTGAAGTTTAATAAGTCTTATGCGATTGCTGTACCAATTAAGAAAGTTACAGCTAATGAAACAATAGCATATAACTCTGGGAACACAGCCAAGATAATCGTATTTGTAAAAACATTATGACCTTGTCCTATCGCGGCTATACCGTTCGCACAAATTTGTCCTTGACGGATAGCAGAAAATAGAGCAACTAATCCTAAAGAAACTCCAGCGCCTAAAATAGCTATTGCTTGAAACGCAGTCATCTCAGGTGTTAAAACATTGAATATAGACTGAAACATGTAGTAACCACCAAAACCATACAAACCTTGAGTACCTGGTAATGCAGTTAATACAACGAAACTACCAAAAGCTGAGCTCTCTTTCTTTAATGCACCAACAGCTGCATTACCTGCAATTGTTACTCCATAAGCACTACCAATACCTGATAAGCTAATCATTGCAGCAATCCCTAAATAGGCTAATAATAAATTAATTTCCATAGTTTATAATCTAAAATTTATATTTCTAATTTATTTATCGTGTTGTTTTTTTAAAAGGCTGGTACAATCTACCTCCACCTTCATATCCTGAGTTCTTAAAGAACTCAACAAAAGTCAAACGCATAGGATGCACTAAGGCTCCTAAAGTGTTCATAAAAATATTTATAGAGTGCCC
>JASLCM010000101.1 GCA_030151845.1 Bacteroides sp. | reverse complement strand
GTCCTCCCGTTTTAAGTAGATCCGAGTACCATACTTCTTTGAAAGTCGGCTGGCTAAGTAGAGTGGGGAAGGGCGACCCGCATAATCCTGCAAGAGTTCTATATACGCTTTTTGAAAGTCGGCGCTCTCGAGTATGGGAAGATATGCCTCTTTAAGATCGTTTACACATTTATGAAGGACTTCAGGAATAAATGCTCCTCCAAATTCTCCATAGAATCCCGATTGGTTTGTTAGATAGTTTTGCATATGAAATAAAAATTAAGCATAAAAAAAGGGGTCTTGTCGTAAAGACAAGACCCCTTTGCATTAAGTATTCAGTATTATTGTTTAACTAACTAGTTATTTTTGCACACAGAGAAGCATATCCTTTACGACTTTTAAAGTTGTATAGGTGCCACCAACATGCTGTATGTAAAAATGTACTTTTCATTGTTTTTCTCTTTGGGCAAAATAGATATTCTATTGTTAACTACCAAATATTTGGAATAAAATAGGGAGTTTTTGTACTATTAATCTCGTTACAAGGCGAAATGTAATCAAAATGAAACAGTAGGGTTACATCCATAAAAAAAGAGTCGGCTATTAAAACCGACTCTTCACTTTACTATTTAATATATCTCTTACATTAAGAATCCTAGTAGGATACCAGCAGCTACTGCCGATCCAATTACACCTGCAACGTTAGGACCCATAGCATGCATCAACAAATAGTTTGTTGGGTCATACTCAAGTCCTACAACTTGTGATATTCGGGCAGAATCGGGAACAGCAGATACTCCAGCGTTACCAATGAGTGGGTTAATTTTGTTACCCTCTTTCAAGAAAATATTGAAGAACTTAACAAAAAGAACACCCGATGCACTAGCAATAATAAAAGATACAGCTCCTAAACCAAAGATTAAAACAGAGTCCCATGTAAGGAATTGTGAAGCTTGTGTAGAGGCTCCTACTGTTAATCCTAGTAAGATAGTTATTGTATCAATTAATGGACCACTAGCTGTATTAGCCAGCCTTCTAGTAACTCCACTCTCTTTTAAAAGGTTTCCAAAAAAGAGCATACCCAATAGGGGAAGGCCCGATGGAACTAAGAATGTTGTGAGTAGTAGACCTAGAATAGGGAAGATCACCTTTTCTGTATGTGATACAGCTCTTGGTGGCTTCATTTTAATTAAACGTTCTTTCTTATTAGTAAGGGCACGCATAATTGGTGGCTGGATTACTGGAACAAGGGCCATATAGGAATAGGCCGAAACAGCTATCGCTCCCATTAAGCTAGGTGCTAACTTAGAGGAGAGGAATATGGCTGTTGGACCATCGGCTCCGCCAATAATACCAATTGCTCCTGCTTCATTGGGTTCAAAACCTAAAGCAAGTGCAATAATATAAGCTCCAAAAATACCAAATTGTGCTGCGGCACCAATCAACATTAATTTAGGGTTGGAGATAAGTGCAGAGAAGTCTGTCATTGCTCCAATACCTAAAAAGACAAGAGGAGGATACCAACCGGAGGTTACTCCTTGGTATAAAATATTTAATACCGATCCTTCCTCGTAGATTCCTACTTGTAAACCCGCTTCAAGATTGAACGGAATATTACCAATAAGAATACCAAATCCGATAGGAATAAGTAGCATGGGTTCATACTCTTTTGCTATGGCCAGGTAGATAAAGATGAGGCCAATAACGAGCATAACCAAATGTCCAGGGGTTGCATTGGCTATACCAGTATACTCCCAGAAATCTGCTAGGTTATTCCCTAAAAATGAAAAGAAATCTCCCATAGCTATTCAATAATTATTAAGTCAGTACCTTCCAATACTGAGTCTCCTTTACTTACTTTAATCTCTGTAACTGTTCCATCCTTTGTTGCGTTGATGTTATTCTCCATCTTCATAGCTTCGAGAATGAGAATGGTTTGTCCTTTTTTAACAGCATCACCTACAGCCACTTTAACATCTAAAATAACACCAGGAAGTGGTGATTTTACTCCTTGCTTACTGCTGCTTTGAGCAGGCTTAGCTATAACAGGGGCTGCTTTTTCGACAGCTTTAGGTACTGCAGGTTTAGAGATCTTGGGAGCCGATTTTTTTTGTTGCTCCTCTAATTCTACAGCATAAGGTGTTCCATTTACTTCTACATGAGCAATGTTGTCTTCCACGCTGTTAATGAGAACCTTGTAAAGGTTTCCGTTTATTTTATATTTATATTCTTTCATACATTATCGTGTTAAACCATTATTTTTTAAACTGTCTTAAGTTATGGAACTTAGAGCTCCATGGAGAATAGTTACGTTTCACACGGTTTATGGTTAGAATCATATCCTCATAATCGTGTACATCGTTATTCTGCTCATGTAAAGCCATTCCAATAGCAGCCATTACCTCTCCAGAAATTCCCAGGTCTTTGCCTTTAGCCTCATGAGGAGCTATACCTGTTGCGCGGATTGTGTTTCTTCTGCTTAAATTTACCGCAATTTTACCCACTAATTTAAATGATAAATAGAGCAAGATAAGTCCCATGAAAACAACAGACATGGCTATGATAGACATACCAACACCAATGTTATCGTGTTTGCGGAAGTTCTCTATCTTCTCATTCTTGTTTACCAGTAAATTATTGGTCGATGGAGTTACATGACTTTTTGTTTGCTCCCCTTTAACTACCCACTCTGCGTCACCGTCTCTTTTGCGTGCATAAGAGTGATCGGGAGCTAATGTATGAGCAGGAATAGTAACTTCATCAATAAGTGTTCTTCCATTAGATGCATAAAGAGCAATGTAGTTCTCTTTAGTGGGATCTAGTTTGAAGTTCACATGAAAGGTTCCTCTCATAGGGTTGTTGTCTGTCCAGAATAAGGTGTGCTGGCGAGGACCTATAATGGTCATCATATCCCCCTTTGGAATGAAATATTTGGTAGGATTCTCCTTATCGTTAGTTAGATAGCAGCCTTCTATGTTTACCGTTGCATAGGAGGTGTTGAAGATCTCTATCCAGCCGTTGTGTTGTCCATAGTCGTCTTGAAAGTTTTCAATGTTAGTAATTAAAACCTCATTGATTCGCAGACTAGTGATGTTTTGTGCTTGAATAGTGAGTGTAAATCCAACTAAAAGGGCGATAAAAAGTCCAATTTTATTTTTATTCATATGCTTGGATTTTATCATTACAATGGAATATTTCCGTGCTTCTTTGCAGGGTTTACAAGACGTTTCGTTTGTAGCTGCTTGAGCGCGCGTATCACTCTGAAACGAGTGTTTCTAGGTTCTATAACATCATCGATATAACCATATTTAGCCGCATTGTATGGATTAGCAAATAGTTTTGTATACTCTGCCTCTTTTTCTGCTAAGAACTCAGCTGGGTTCTCTTCATTTCTTGCAGCTTTTGCATATAGAACCTCAACTGCACCTGCACCACCCATTACAGCAATCTCTGCGGTAGGCCAAGCATAGTTCATGTCGCCACGAAGCTGCTTACAGCTCATAACAATGTGTGAACCACCGTATGATTTACGAAGAGTAACTGTGATTTTAGGTACGGTAGCCTCTCCATAGGCATAAAGTAGTTTTGCACCGTGAAGAATAACTCCATTATACTCTTGTCCGGTTCCTGGTAAGAAACCTGGAACGTCTACAAGTGTAACCAGAGGAATATTGAAGGCATCACAGAAGCGTACAAAACGAGCAGCTTTTCTAGAAGCATTGCTATCAAGAACACCTGCAAGATATTTAGGTTGATTAGCTACAACGCCAACTGGTTGTCCGTCGAAACGTGCAAAACCTATAATAATATTACGTGCAAAATCTTTTTGAACTTCTAAGAACTCTCCGTTGTCAATGATGGCACCAATCACTTCGTACATATCGTATGGTTTGTTGGGGCTATCGGGAACGATTTCGTTTAATGAGTCTTCGATACGATCGATAGGATCATCGCACTTAATCATAGGGGGTTCTTCTAAATTATTTTGAGGAATAAAGCTTAGTAGCTTGCGAATAATTGTTAACCCCTCTTCTTCAGAACCAGCGGCAAAATGAGTAACCCCCGATTTAGAAGAGTGAACGCTAGCGCCACCAAGATCCTCTTGGGAAACATCTTCACCTGTAACGGTCTTAACCACTTTAGGACCTGTAAGGAACATGTATGAAGTACCTTCAGTCATAATGGTGAAGTCTGTTAGTGCTGGAGAATAAACCGCACCACCTGCACATGGACCAAAAATACCAGAGATTTGTGGAATTACCCCTGAGGCTAAAATGTTTCTTTGGAAAATTTCAGCATAACCTCCAAGTGCGTTAATTCCTTCTTGAATACGAGCACCACCCGAGTCATTAATACCAATAACAGGTGCACCCATTTTCATTGCCATATCCATTACTTTACAGATTTTTAGTGCCATTGTTTCCGATAAAGAACCACCAAAAACTGTAAAGTCTTGAGCAAATACATAGATTAGTCTGCCATCAATAGTACCATATCCAGTAACAACTCCATCGCCTAAGAATTTCTTTTTCTCTTGTCCGAAGTTGGTACATCTGTGCTCCACAAACATGTCCAATTCTTCAAAGCTTCCTTCATCTAGAAGCATAGCAATTCTTTCTCGAGCAGTATATTTACCTCTGGCGTGTTGCTTTTCTATTGATTTTTCGCCACCACCTAAACGAGCTTTTGTTCGAAACTGAATAAGCTCTTTTACTTTTTCAAGCTGGTTACTCATGAATTTTAATTTTATATTGATTGATAACACGAAAATTAAGTAATTTCTCGTGCTGTTAATTTAGTTGTTATCCTTCGCAAAGCTCAGTAAGAACTCCGTAGGTAGATTTTGGGTGTAAGAAAGCTATGTGTAAACCTTCTGCACCTTTTCTTGGTTGTTTATCGATCAGACGAATACCTTTTTCCTCAGATTCTGCTAACGCATTAGCAACTCCGTCTTCAACGGCATAGGCAACATGATGCACTCCTTCACCTCTTTTCTCGATAAATTTAGCTACAGGACTATCAGGGCTTGTTGCTTCTAACAGTTCTATCTTTGTCTCTCCAACTTTAAGAAAGGCAGTTTTTACTTTTTGATCCTCTACAGTTTCAATGTTGTAGCACTTTAGACCTAATACGCCTTCGTAGTAGGTTAGGGCTTCTTCGATGCTTTTTACAGCAATCCCTAAATGTTCAATGTGTGAGATTTTCATAACTGTTTATATTATGGTTAGTTATCTTTAATTTCGCCTTTTACCTCTTACAAATAAAGTTAATTATAACTTAATAAAGAAATAATTCTATATATAAATTGTCTTTCGAAGTTAGAATATTACGGTTATAGAAGGCCATTCAAACTCATACGTAACGGCTGTTTTGTAAACTTATCGATAGAGCTTTAATAAAATATCATTTATAAAATTATTTTTAAATTTAAACCATCTTCGGGTGCTGCTTTGCTTTCCTCCAAATCGAAGAACAAAATCTCGGTAAGTATGCTTGCGGAAAGGGAGTCCCACATCCATAAATTCAAGGTGTTTAAACCCTTTTTCTTGTGTTTTCTTTAAGGCAGCCCATACAGCTAAGACACCAGGATATTGTAAGGCATAGGTTTTTCGCATTCCACCCGAGAACCAGAGATAGGCATTCTCTCCAGAGTAAACACAAACAGCCCCACCTATAATTTTGCCTTTGTGTTTTACAGCAAAAATATTGCCTTGATTGGTTAATCCCATCCAGTTCTCTAGATGCTCGAAGAACTCGATATGGGGGAAATGCTTTCTTAAGTGTACGGAGTAGAGTCGTTTAAGCATTTTGCTAAACTCCTGAATCTCCTCAAGAGAGTGAATTTCACTAATCTCTGCTCCATTTTTTATTCCTTTTTTAATTTGTCTAATTCTTGAATTACTAAAGCGTGTTTCGATAGGTTTGTCATGATGCAAAGAGTTTCTAACGCGCAGCCAGTTCATTGCAAAGTATTTATTGGTACGAAAATGCTTATAACCAGTAAGGCCAGTGGGAAGATTCCGAACCTCAATGAGGTTCGCCGTTCTAAAAATCTCTTTTGTTAGATGTTTTAGTAAAACACCAAAAACCTCTTCTTGATCTATCTCCTGAGAGAAATACTCTCCATTTCCATAAATATCGCACTTTTTGATTAGTGAAGGAGAGAAAAACCGACTACTCCGTCTGGTTGTAGCTAGAATTTTAGCAACGGGCTCATTGTTTTGATAAGCAACTAGTAAGATAGGGGTATAGCCTTTAGTTGCTTCATATATTTTAAATAACTCAGTAGAATGAAAGATATCATTTCCTGGTAAATCAGGAATATCTTTCGATTTATAGTATGTAGTTAATCGCAACGGCATAGAACAAATTTACATTAAATAATGGAATACCCTCTATAATAACTCTACTATATAGCAGCTTGTTCACTTCTTTCGCTTTAGCAAACCTTAAATCTATTTTATCTTTTGCAAACTCTCTTTTCTAGCTTGGGTTTAAATCCTTATCTTTGTCTTTGTTATTAAAAGTAAAAAAAGGAATCTATGGATAGCTTTTTAAAATTAATAAAAAAAAGAAGAAGTACTCGAAAATTTACAGAAGAGCCTATCTCTCAGGAGCATGTTGTCTCACTTTTTAAGGCAGCTTTGATGTCTCCCTCCTCCAAAAGAACAAATGCTTGGCAATTTATAGCTGTAGACCAACCCGAGTTAATAAAAAAACTAGCAGAAGCTAAGGAAAATGGATCTGCATTTTTGGCAGGGGCCCCTTTAGTTATTGCTGTGGTGGCAGACCCTTTACAGAGTGATGTTTGGATTGAAGATGCTTCTATCGCCTCCATTTTCTTACAGCTTACAGCAGAAGATCTGGGGCTAGGTAGTTGTTGGGTACAAATCAGGGAGCGTTTTACGGCAACGGGAACTCCTTCGGATGAATATGTGCGAGAGCTTTTAAATATCCCACTTCAGCTGCAAGTGCTCTCCTTAATAGCAGTTGGACATAAGGCTTCGGAGCGAAAACCGTTTGATGAAGAGAAGCTTCAATGGGAGAAAATTCATATTAACCAATTTGGAAATCAAGAGTAATGGGAGCTGCAAACCATAAAGATACTTATAAAGCAACTGCAATCACACTTTTACTTTTAGGAGTTCTATACCTTTTAAATGAGTTGCTCAACTTTTCATCTTTAGGATTAGGTTGGATTCTTCAAAAAGATACAATTCTGCTATATACCTCCATCGTGTTTTTTCTTTTTAAAAAGGACAAATCTGTTGGTTTAGTTCTTTTAGGATTATGGACGCTACTGAATTTTAACTTAATAGTATCTTTAATCGGGTCTTTGTCTGGCTATATATTCCCTCTTTTTCTCTTAATTGTAGGAGCGATACTCTATTTAATAGCAACAAAATGAAAACAAGTGGATTAAGAATAGTATTAATAGGTTCAGGAAATTTAGCTACGAATCTAGGTTGTGCCTTAAAAGAGAGGGGAGAAGTAGTCTTGCAGGTTTATAGCCGGACGTTGGCTTCGGCTCAACTTCTAGCCAATCGGATAGGCTGTGCTTGTACTACCTCTTTTTCAGAACTTAAAGAGGCCGATCTATATTTAGTAGCATTAAAGGATGATGCTTTACCTATAGTGCTTCCAGAACTAATCAAAGGAAGAGAAAAAGCACTATTTGTACATACTGCTGGAAGTGTTCCTGCCTCTATTTTTTCCTCTTATACCGATAGGTTTGGTGTTTTTTATCCCATGCAAACCTTTAGTAAGCAGAGAGTTGTCTCCTTTAAAAATATACCTTTTTTTATAGAGGCAAATAGGGAAGAAGACCGACTCAAACTTTTGAATTTAGCTTCTCATCTATCGGAGGTTGTGATGGAAGCCGATTCTGAACAGCGTAAAGCATTGCATTTAGCTGCTGTTTTTACCTCTAACTTCTCTAATCACATGTATACTTTAGCAGCAAAACTTTTGGAAGATAAAGGATTACCGTTTCAATCCATGTTGTCTTTATTGGATGAAACAGCACAAAAAGTACATGAGATAGCTCCGGTTGATGCTCAAACTGGACCAGCTATACGCAACGATCAAGAGGTTATGGCAGACCATATGCAGATGTTATCGGGCGATAAAGAGTTGCAACAACTGTATCAATTAATAAGTAATAGTATTTATAAACATAAAAGATAAGGTATCGTGAGTACAATTAATTACGATTTAAAAAAAATAAAAGCACTAATATTTGATGTCGACGGTGTTCTTAGCGCAGAGATGATTCCGCTTCACCCTTCGGGAGAACCCATGCGAACGGTTAACACAAAAGATGGCTATGCAATGCAATTAGCGGTCAAAAAAGGTTTTCAACTGGCTATTATAACAGGAGGAAATACAGAGGCAGTGAGAATACGTTACGAGGGACTCGGGGTTCAGGATATCTATTTAGGTGCGAAATTAAAAATCGAGAACTACAATCAGTTTAAATCTAAGTATAATTTAGCAGACGAGGAGATACTTTATGTTGGAGATGACATTCCTGATGTGGAAGTCTTGCAAGCCTGTGGGTTGCCTTGTTGTCCAAAGGATGCTGTAGCCGAAGTAAAGGCTGTATCGAAGTATATTTCTCATCTACCTGGGGGTTATGGAGTGGGAAGAGAAATAATCGAACAGGTTTTAAAAGCACAAAAGAAATGGACCTCAGATGGTGCTTTTGGTTGGTAAAAATAGAAAAATATGGGTTTAGAGCTTTTTAAAGGGTATAAGTTGACATTAGCCTCAAATTCACCACGCCGACAAGAGTTGTTGCGTGGGTTAGGGATTGATTTTACAGTTAAGACCATTGCAGACATTGATGAGTCCTATCCTAATGATTTAAGAGGA
Organism: Bacteroides sp.; assembly: GCA_030151845.1. Lineage (GTDB taxonomy): Bacteria > Bacteroidota > Bacteroidia > Bacteroidales > Bacteroidaceae > Bacteroides_E. The sequence continues at coordinate 1,781 of JASLCM010000101.1, read as the reverse complement.
GAGGAAATATCTGTCTATATTGCTAAAAACAAGGCTAAGGCATATCGAAATGTAATAGCCGAAAATGAGATTCTTATAACAGCCGATACTGTAGTTCATCTTGGAGAAGAGGTTTTGGGTAAGCCCAAAGATCGTTTACAGGCAATTGAAATGCTAAAAAAACTATCAGGAAAACAACATCAGGTTACTACAGGAGTTTGTATTGCGACTCAAAAAGGAGAGCGTACCTTTAGCTCAACAACTGAGGTTAGTTTTGCTGCATTAACGGAGCAGGAGATTATCTATTACGTAGATCATTACCAGCCGATGGATAAAGCAGGTGCATATGGCATTCAAGAGTGGATAGGATTCATAGGAGTAGAAGAGATAAAAGGGAGCTTTTACAATGTAATGGGACTCCCGATACAGAAAATATACCGGGAGTTGCTCTCTTTTTTAGCCTACGATTAACTTCTCTCTTTATCAGAGTTTAGTAAGGTTAGGTCATAGATTAGAGGGATATCCTCACGAGATAATCCTTGTTCCTCTAACCTCTCATAGTCTTTATATAAAGAAGTGATAAAGGTGTCTCGTTTACCTACAAGGGAGTAGAAACTCTTATACAACTTCAAAGCCTCTTGTGTATTACCCAAACACCAATGTAGGTGTGCTGCATTTAAATAATCTGCTTCTATTGGATTATATTCCAATAGTTGGTTGTAATAGCGCAATGCCTGCTCATGTTTTCCACTCATGAAAGAGCTCCAGCTAATTCCTCGCCAGGCTCTAGTAGAGTTTTCCTCCATGAAGTCTAATTTGAAGAAATAGTGTAAAGCCTCACTGTCTCTTTTGAGTTGTGCGAGACAGTAGCCCAGATAAAAAATAACAGTTTTATTCTTAGGCTGTACCTCTTCTACCTTTTTGTAATAGCTTATAGCTTTGTCATATTCATGAAGAAGTCTATAGCTATTTGCTATCACTCGGTTTGTCCACAAGTTATTGGGCTTTAGAATGTCAGCCTTTAAGTAACACTCAATTGCCTCTTCATACCATTTAATCTTGTGGTTACAAAATCCCATCATTTGGTAGAGGTTGGCTGTAGGTTCAGACAAATCCACTAAGAGATCATAAACGTCTAGCGCCTCAAGATAATGTTGGTTTTTCATATTAAGAGCTGCTATTTTTTGTAGATGCTCTTTCTTCTGTAGAATAGGTTTTAGAACTTCAATTTCATGCAGTTTAATATCCATTTTGAATGGATTCTCAAAATCAAGACGTTCTTGGCTTAAGTTAAAAAAGCGATAAAGGTCATGGATATAGCGATTGGCTATAAAATTTTTCTTGTTATCTTTTGCTCTCTTTAAGAACTCCTCATTCTCATCTACCTGCTGACTAATAAACTGCTCTAAAATCATCTGTCTTTGTGAGTTCGGTATACCACCAATCATGAAACACATGGAGTATCGGTCACTATCACAGAAGGGTAAACCCTCTATAAAGGTATAGACCGATGTTGTATTTTTTTCTTGCGCTTTCTTATAATCATTGTAGATGCTTGAGTGTGTTATATCGAACGGTAAAAGCCAGTTGTTACTTCTGTTAAAGAAGGGGAAACCCTTTAGTTGAGAGAAAGTTGCTATTTGCACATCAGCTCCCTGCTCTTGTAATTCGGATAATTCCTCTATCTTTTTAGATAGATCGGGAGCATCAATGTGAAGATTCCAATCAGGGTTCATATCATCACCCTCTTCCATATCTTCCATTCTCTTTTTTAGCTGATCCATAGCTTGTTTATCCGCTAG
>JASLCM010000072.1 GCA_030151845.1 Bacteroides sp. | reverse complement strand
AGCGTGTTTCCCACCATCTACGGTAATGCGCCACTGCATCAAGAACCTCCTCATCGGTTAGAAAGTAAATACCTTCATAGTCATCGGCATTGGCTCTTACCATTTTACACCCTAAAGAGGGATAATGTCCCAAACGAATATACTCAACGATCCAAAGAAGGGATTCGCCTAATCGTATAGTGCCACCTGCAACATAAGACGAGACAGGGGGTAATGGAAAGGTAGGAATAATAGTCAAGTCATCGGCATATTTTAATAGTTTAGGTATATCCTCTTCCTTAAATTTAGGAACTTCTACAAATCCTTCTGGACTTAGTGTTTTATACTTTCCAGCTTTTAGCTGCTTAACAAACACTTTTACATCTGGATTGTGGAAGTCTATCTCCTTTTCTTTACATCCTGTAAATAAAAATAGAGAACAGAAAAACGCTAAAAAGTAAACAACACCTATCTTTTTCATATATCTACCTATCAAACTAACCCAATAAAACCACTGACCTTCTACCCCGTTTTACAGCCAACAATAAGAAAGAGTTGGTCGTAAAACAAAACTTTGTAGACTATCTCAGTTAATATCCTGCTAATATAAGTTAAAAAAAACTCTCGTCCATACATTTTAACATGAAAACGAGAGTTTTTATATCATAATTACATTTTTAAGCCATTAACATGCCTTTAAGCTCATATCTAATCCTTTTACGGAGTGGGTTAAGGCTCCAACAGAAATGTAATCTACTCCACATTCTGCATACGAACGTAAGGTTTCAAAAGTTATACCACCAGAAGATTCTGTTTCGTATTTACCAGCTATAATCGCTACCGCTTTTTTAGTATCTTCGGTAGAGAAGTTATCTAACATAATACGATCTACGCCTCCCACTTCAAGGACTTGATTCAACTCCTCAAAATTACGTACCTCGATCTCTATCTTTAACTCTTTTTTATTCTCTTTGCAGTAGTTTTGAGCACGTTCAATTGCCTGCTTAATACCCCCAGCAAAATCTACATGGTTATCTTTTAATAAAATCATATCGAACAACCCGATTCTATGATTTACACCACCACCTATTTTAACCGCTGCTTTTTCTAACATACGCAACCCTGGTGTTGTTTTTCGAGTATCTAAAACCTTTGTCTTTGTCCCCTCTAATGCGTTAACGTACTTTCTTGTCATAGTAGCTATACCACTCATACGTTGCATTACATTCAACATGAGTCGCTCTGTTTGAAGCAATGACTGCACTTTGCCTTCTACTACTAAGGCAATATCACCAGGTTTTACTTCGGCCCCATCTTCTAGGAACACCTCTACTTTCATTGTTGGGTCGAAACGATGAAAAATTTCTTTAGCCATCTCCACCCCAGCTAAAACTCCAGCCTCTTTAATTAAAAGCTTCGATTTCCCCATAGCTGTTGCAGGAATACAGGATAAGGTTGTATGATCACCATCGCCAATATCCTCGGCAAAAGCTAAATCAATAAGTTTATCTATTAACTTGTCCATTTGCTTTATCTATTCTTATTTGATGTATAACTATATTGTTTTCAATTCGTTTAAAAAAGCAGTTTACTCGGTACACGCCAGTCTTGGTGGTTAAGCTTCCTATAAAATAGCTAGACTCTGCTCGTTCCCCCTCATGTTTCAATTCAAAAGAAAGAACAGGATTCTCTTTAAAAAACTCTCCTAAAGATACAATTACCTTTTGTGGGGTTAATACCTTTTGATTCAGTAGATGAAGGGCTACCTCTTCGCCAACTAAAGGCTGTAAAAGTTTAGCATCTCCCTTTTGAAAAGCAACAACTGTAGATTTTGGATAGTTTTGTGCTTGAATCAAAAAAAGGGATAGAAGTAAAAAAACAACTGATGTATAAATCCTTTTACTCATCTATTCATTCTTGTTGATAATAAGACAAAGGTAAGCATTTATAGTAAAGAAATATAAAAAAGGACTATTTTTGCACTTATTTTCAAAACCAGGTAGTATGAAAACCCTTTTTATTGTACAAGGAAAGACAACGGCTACATACGACAAAGAGGCTATAGCTGAGTATATTAAACGAATTGATCGGATGATGAACTTTGAGTTGGTCGTTCTTCCCGATTTAAAAAACACCAAGCGCTTATCGCAAGAGATTCAAAAAAAACAAGAGGCCGACCTGCTACGAAAGGTTTTACAACCTGGAGATCATATTGTGTTGTTGGATGAAAAAGGAAGTGAGTTTAGTTCAGTAAATTTTGCGAAATGGATGGAAAAGAAAATGTCCACCGTTAATAAAAGACTTGTCTTCATTATTGGTGGACCTTATGGTTTTTCTACTGATATTTATAACCTGGCGGCCGAAAAAATAGCTTTATCTAAAATGACTTTCTCCCATCAGATGATACGGGTCATATTCATTGAACAACTTTACCGTGCCTTAAGCATTTTAAATAATAGCCCCTATCACCATGAATAGAACAATTAGTGGTGATTTAACATTCTTAGCCGAGCCATCTCTTCATACGTGGAGTTAGGCTGTCCGAAGTTAGTGTATGGATGAATGGATATTCCTCCCCGAGGGGTAAATATTCCTGTAACTTCAATGTATTTAGGATTCATTAATTTTATTAGATCTTGCATGATTACATTTACACAGTCTTCATGAAAAGCTCCATGGTTTCTAAAGCTAAAAAGGTAAAGTTTTAGGCTTTTGCTCTCTACCATTTTCCTTCCTGGGATATAGCTAATCACTATCTCAGCAAAATCAGGCTGACCTGTTATTGGACATAAGCTTGTGAACTCTGGGCAGTTAAATTTAACCCAATAGTCGTGATCTGGATGCTTGTTTTCAAAGGCCTCAAGTACTTCTGGCGCATAATCTTGACGGTATTCAGTTTTACCTCCTAAAAGAGTTAATGACTCTGTCTGTTTTGACATAATAATACGTTTTATAGGTCTTTTATTTTCAGTACATTATACGATATATCTTCATCATATACATCGCTTCCATCAATTTTTTTAATATATTTTACCACCTGTATGGTTATTGGAAGAATAACTACTTCGTAGGCCGACTTTAGTACTATTTGTACTCCCATCAACATAATCAACTCTTTTCCACCTATAATTCCACCAAAGGCTATAGGAAAGAAAATCAATGAGTCGGCTGTTTCTCCTACAATAGTAGACCAAATAGCACGGGCAGAAAATCCTTTTCCTTGTGTGGCAACTTTCATCTTACTCATTACATAAGCATTTAAGAAAGAACCAACTAGAAAGGCTAAAAGACTAGCTGCTGCTATGCGTGGAGCTAGACCAAAGACGAAGTTAAAGTGCTCTTCTCCCTCCCAGTAAGAGGCTGCGGGCAGATAGACCGCCAACTGTGAAACAGCGATAACGAAGAAGTTCATAATAAACCCACTCCATATAATGAGGCGAGCTTTTTTAAAGCCCCAAACCTCGGCTATGCAGTCGTTTATAATGTAAGAAATTGGGAAAACAAGTAAACCTGCTGTGACTGTTATACCGAAGATATCGATAATTTTGGTCTCTAGAAGATTTGATGTGATTAGGCATACATTAAATAAGATACCTAATAGCATGAAAGGTAATGATACTTTTTTATTCATATTCTTGTTTTTTACGTGGTGTTCAAGCACACGATTACGGTTAGTAATAGAGTTTATATGATATCCATAAAACTAAGAAAGACTCTCTTTCTTTTCGGGGTGCAAATATAAATACATTTTAATCGGCAAATAAAAAAGAAAGTAAAAGAATTGTTAAAGGTCTCTTACCTTTCACCGAGAAGATAAAAGGTTTCGGGTGAAAGCATAAAGACAGATGCTTGTAAAGTTACTAGCTTTTAAAGGTTGGACTTAAAGTACAACCCTTCACTAGTTCTCTTACTATTGCTCTAAATTTCAAGACATAAACCTTAAAGAGAGATGGATGGAATTGAATATTTAAGCAAAAGAACTAGTGAAGGGTATAAATACTATAGCTGTTTTTAGTTACTCTAGAAGGAGTAGTCTAATCCTACACCGAAAACTTTATTTGTTCGGGTATAAACATCACTCCCAGGAAGTCCTGTACCGTTGTAATTTATGGATTCTTTGGTGTAGCTTCCATAGTTCGTCCAAAAATAAGCAACATTCAGTTTTAAGTTCTTTGCCAACATAAAACCAGCTCCTACTCCATAAGAGTTTGAGCTAACAGCAAAGCTCATGTCGTTTTGATAATCGTCAGAAACATCATAAACTGTTCGCTGAATACCTGTACTTATTTGAGCCCAATCACATACATCCCATTCTATACCTGCCATATATTCGTTTGTACCCTTATTAATGTGATTCTGGCGATTATTAGCCATCTTAGCATGGGTGTCGAAGAAGTGATGATAACTTACAGCGGCTTTAACTGTTGGTATTAATTGGTAAGAGGCACCTACACTAAGCAAGCTTGGAATGTCATGTGGTGTATTCACACCATCGGGGAACAACTGTGCTCCTAGCCCTTTTCCCTTTGTTTTATTCTCTACATTTAAGCGAGTATTGAATTCATACTTCACTCCTACATTTAACTTTTTCCAGTTAAAGTTCACTCCTAAAATGGGGGTTACCCCCCAACCAGATTGCGAACTATCTAACTCTATATCTTCACTAGATTTTGCTACTTGTGTGGCAGCAGCTGCCTGCGCTCTAAGCTCTGTCGCCTTCTCACTGTCTCCTGCTGCTTCTGCAAGTACCGCTCCTGCTTCATACTGTGCAGCCACTTCAGTGAAGTAAGGATTCAAAGCAACCATTTTTCCACCACCCAAGTTGGCACTAATATTTCTAATATACCCGTAGTAGCCGTTATTCACATAATTCATACGAATCCCTCCATATGCAGAGAAGTTATCATTAATCTTATAGGCAGCACCCATTTGTAAGCCAAAGATTAACTGTTTTCCCTCCATAAAACTATCCAACGAGTAGTTGCTTGTTCCTGGAATTTTCTTATATAACCCTTCCATATGTGCTGCTACCAGAGATTCAAAAGAACCTAATCCGTTATTAAATGTAGCTTTTCCTCCTCCACCTGTCATCGCAAAATGAGCAGAAAAAGCCCAATTTCCTCGTCTGTAAACTCCATATAGGCTTGGCAGTAGAGGAACTGCTGCCTCTCCTTTATACTCTTTTGTTTGTTTTTCACCAAATCCTCCAAAACCAAGAAACTGTTCGTTACCAAAAGTGGAGTTTATGGTTCTAGTCTGAAAGATACTTTGTCCATTAAACGAGAAGTGAAAGCCCTCCTTCATTAATGTCAACCCTGCAGGATTGAAGTAAGCTGCATCTATCTCTGTTGATGCTCCTCGAGCAATCGATCTTAAATAAGAGACGTGCTGATTTGTATTCGTCAGCAATCCTCCCGCAAATGTTTCAGTTGAAACTATCAACAACAACATCGCTATAAATAAACCTAATCTTTTTTTCATATTATTTTAATTTACAGCGCACAAAGATAGGCTTAAAAGCGATAGAAAAAACTTTTTGATCAAAAAAAACGGTATCCGACCCCCTTTTTGTTTAAAAAGAAACTATTTAATAAGAAACGAATTAAATTATATTCTTTGTCAATCTATGCATTTACAAACATTATGTGTAAATTAGATGTTGATAAAATAGTATAGATTTATTAAAAATAGTTGAATGGCATATACAATAGCTTTTTTTGGTTCACAACCCTATGATGAGAGATCTTTTACAGAGACAAATAAAGACTTTGGTTTTGAACTTCGCTTTTATAAAGGCACTCTAAACAAAAACAATGTAATTCTAACTCAGGGAGTTGACGCTGTCTGTATTTTTGTAAACGATACAGCTGATGCTGAGATTATTGAGGCACTTAAAGACAATGGTGTTAAGCTACTGGCTTTGCGATGTGCTGGTTTCAACAATGTTGATTTAAAAGCTGCTGAAAAGGCTAACATCCCTGTAGTCCGTGTTCCGGCATATTCTCCTTATGCTGTAGCTGAGCATACAGTTGCACTTATGCTTGCTTTAAACCGTAGAATTCCTAGAGCTACTTGGAGAACACGTGATGGCAACTTCTCTCTCCACGGTTTGCTTGGGTTTGATATGCATGGTAAAACGGCGGGTATCATTGGTACAGGTAAAATTGCCAAAATATTAATTCAAATATTAAAAGGTTTTGGCGTAAACATCCTTGCCTACGACCCATATCCCGACTACAACTTTGCCAGAGAGAGCAAAATTGTCTACACCTCCTTGGATGAATTGTATCACAATGCTGATATTATTTCGCTACATTGCCCTTTAACTGAGGATACTAAGTACTTAATCAACGACTACTCTATTAGTAAGATGAAAGATGGTGTGATGATTATTAATACAGGTAGAGGTCAGTTAATTCATACCAATGCACTAATTGATGGATTGAAAAATAAAAAAATTGGCTGGGCAGGTCTTGATGTTTATGAGGAGGAGGGAAATTATTTCTACCAAGATCGCTCCGATAGAATTATCGATGATGATGTTCTTGCTAGATTGCTCTCTTTTAACAATGTAATTGTGACTTCGCACCAGGCTTTCTTTACCAAAGAAGCTTTAGGTAACATCGCACAAACAACCCTGCAAAACATCAAGGATTTTGTATCGGGCAAGAAGTTAGTCAACGAGGTTTCTCTAAAAAACATTTAATCACTAGAGCATTTTAATTCATGAAATTAGACCTGAAATCGATAAGACAAGAGTATAAAAAGGGAGAACTAACTGGTGGAAGCATCCCCAAGAACCCGTTTATTCTTTTCAACCAATGGTTAGAGGAGGCTATTCGAAAAGGCTTAGTGGAGCCTACTGCTATGTTGGTAAGCACCGTCTCTGCGGAGGGTGCTCCCTCTTCTAGGACTGTTCTTCTAAAGGGTATCAAAGAGAATAAACTACTCTTTTATACGAGCTATGATAGTAGAAAAGGAAGACAGTTAAAAGATAACCCCAAAATTGCTCTTACTTTTGTATGGCCCGAATTTGAGAGACAGGTTCATTTTGAAGGAGTAGCTCATAAGCTTTCTACAGAAGAGTCTGATGCCTATTTTGCAACTCGTCCGCACAAGAGTCAGATAGGAGCAAGAGTTTCTCATCAAAGTTTACCGATTGAGAACAGACTCGAATTAATGCAAGCTTTTATTAAGGAGTCTGCTCGATGGATAGATAAAGAGGTTGAGCGTCCTACGAATTGGGGTGGATATGCAGTTTCGCCTCAACGAATTGAGTTCTGGCAAGGCCGTCCCAACAGACTTCATGATCGCTTCCTTTATAAATTAACAGAAACTGGAGATTGGTCTATCGAAAGACTATCTCCTTGAATCATATAGAGAGAGGCATGATAAAGATTCATTATTTATACCACAGTGGTTTCGCTTTAGAGGTTGATGAAACGACGCTACTAATTGATTTCTATCAAGATAGTATACCCCATGCTGGGTATGTATACAATACGATTCTTAAAAGAGAGAATCCGCTCTATATATTCTCCACACACGTACACCACGATCATTTCACAAAAGAAATTATAGATTGGTCTGCCAAGAGAGAGAATATAACCTATATCCTAAGCGATGATATTCTACCTGTTTTTTCTAAGAAAAGTTCAACCATAAACTATTTAGGAAAAGGAGACCTCTTTAACGATCAAAAAGTAAAAGTCAAGGCTTATGGATCTACCGATGCAGGAGTCTCTTTTGTAATCGAAATAGGTAATTATAAGATTTTTCATGCTGGCGATTTAAATAACTGGCACTGGAGAGATGAATCGTCCGAGGCATATAGTCGTCAGGCTGAAGCAGACTTTCTTCGTGAACTCAGCATCATAAAAGAAGACTACCGTGCTTTTGATCTTGTTTTCTTTCCGGTAGATAATCGTATGGGAAGTGACTACATGCGAGGAGCTGAGCAGTTTTTGGACCAGATACAAACCAACCTATTCATTCCTATGCATTTTAGCGAAGAATATGCTGGAGGAAATGCTTTTAAAGCGTATGCAGAAAAGAAAAACACTAAGTTTTTCACAATAAATAAACGAGGAGACTCAATGGTTTTTGAAAAAAAATAGAACAATGAAAAAAAATGTATTAGTAATCGTTTTACTCGCCTTAACTCAATTTATAGGAGCACAGGCAGACACTAAATATTTAAGTGGTGCTGTTCCAGAGGTCGATGGAAAGGTTGTATTTAGTAAAACCTACTCGGTTCCCAACACCAGTAAGGAGGAGATTTTCGACAAGGTTTATGCTTGGATGGAAACTAAACTATCTGAGATTGGTAACGATAGCCGTGTCGTCTATAAAAACAAAGACGAAGGAACGATAGCTGGATTGGCTAAGGAGTACATCGTATTTAAATCGACCACTTTAGTTCTAGACAGAACGCTTATTAACTATCAGTTAACAGTACACTGCCAGGATAATGCCTGTAAGGTTGACATTGAGCGAATACGGTTTGACTATAGAGAGAATGAGAGTTTTCAAGCTGAAGAGTGGATTACCGATGAGTATGCACTTAACAAAAAGAAAACCAAAATACTTAGAGGATTCTCTAAGTGGAGAAAAGGGGCGATAGACTTTACCGATGCTATTTTTGATGAGGTAGAACATCTACTTCATGCTACTCCTCAAGAGTTAACAGATCTACCTATTGCCTCTACACCTACTCCCAAAGTAGTAGAGCATGCTATACCACTAGTAACTTCCAAACAAGAGGCTTTCTCTGCACAGGAGCTTGCTGGCTTTCAAAAAATAGAGGCACATAAGATACCTGGTAATATTATTCAACTCTTAGATAATGGGTTGCAAAACATAGTGCTAACCACTACTAAAGATAGTTATACATTACCCATGAGTTGGGGAGGTTTGTCTTCCTTGTTTAACAAAGCTACAGCTATTGCCTTTCTAGAGCAAACACCTACCTCCTATGAAGCTACCGAAAACGCAACATCATTTACCATTTGCTTCTATACCGAAGCATATAGAGAAGAGCTTCAAAAAAGCAATAAAAAAGTTAAAGACGAATTTACTCTTGTTACTACCCCTAACGGTACACAGGCTTATAACGAAGCATGGCTAATTATTGAATGTAAAAAAATATGAACTCATTCTATAACATTAGAGTCTTTGACTGATAATGAACTAAAAAAGGACTGGATTGGAAAACAACTTCCAAAAATGATTTTGGGGGAGATTACTAATGTTTGGATTAAAAAATAGAAAACAATGGAAATAAAAGCAAGATTTGATCATTTCAACATTAACGTGACTAATTTAGAGAGAAGTATTGCTTTCTATGAAAAAGCATTAGGTTTGAAAGAGGTTAGAAGAAAATCGGCAGAAGATGGATCTTTTATTCTAGTTTATTTAGGAGATGAAGAAACGAATTTCCTTCTAGAGTTAACGTGGTTAAGAGATCATCCACAAGCCTATAATTTAGGAGAGAATGAAAGTCACCTTTGCTTTAGGGTTTCGGGAGACTACGATGAGGTAAGAAAATACCACAAAGAGATGAATTGTGTTTGTTTCGAAAATGAGAAAATGGGACTCTACTTCATCAATGACCCAGACAATTACTGGATAGAGATTTTACCATTAAACTGGTAAAAAGTATACAATTTGAAGCGGCATAAAACGAGTAACCATCTTTTTGGCTACTCGTTTTTTATTAACGCTACTTTTTGATAACAACCACCTCAAACTGACTCTCTATTATTCTTGAATATTATAGTTCTCTATCCAATAATATTTGTATCATAGGAGGAAACTTATGTTATTAACCAATAGAAATTAGGGAGAATAAATATATCTTTGCTATTTCTAAAGAAGAAAAACGAATAAAATGGAAGCAAAGTACCCATCAGTCTTATTAATTTACACCGGTGGAACTATCGGAATGATAGAGAACCCAGAAACTGGAGCTCTCGAAAACTTTAATTTTGACCACTTACTTACCTATGTCCCTGAACTGAAGAGATTCAATTACTCTATTTCTACCTATCAGTTCGAGCCACCGATTGACTCTTCGGATATGGAGCCTAATTTTTGGACAAAACTGGCTTCTCTCATTAAAGAGAACTATAACGATTTTGATGGTTTCGTTATTTTACATGGAACAGATACGATGGCTTATACGGCATCGGCACTTAGCTTTATGCTTGAGAACTTAAACAAGCCCATTATTTTAACAGGTTCCCAGCTTCCTATTGGAACATTACGAACCGATGGAAAAGAGAACCTCATGACAGCTATAGAGATTGCTGCTGCTCGAGACGCATCAGGAGAGGCTATGGTCCCAGAGGTATGTATCTTTTTTGACAACCATCTCATGCGGGGAAATAGAACAACAAAAATTAATGCAGAAAACTTCAATGCTTTCCACTCATTTAACTATCCCCCATTGGCTCGTGTAGGGATCCATATTCGCTATGAGCCTTCACTCATCAGAAAGACAGATCACTCAAAGGAGTTAAAGTTACATACACAATATGATCCTAATGTAGTTGTTCTTACTCTTTTTCCTGGCATTCAAGAGTATATTGTTAGAGCGGTTCTAAGAGCTCCTACCATTAAGGGGGTTATTCTTAAAACCTACGGCTCAGGCAACGCTCCTCAACGTGATTGGTTAATTCAGGAGTTAAAGCATGCAACAGAGAGAGGTATTACTATCGTAAACATAACACAATGCCCTGCTGGTAGTGTGGAAATGGAGAGATACGAAACAGGCATACAACTGCTTCAAGCTGGGGTTATAAGTGGTTATGATGCTACCCTTGAGTGTGCACTAACAAAACTAATGTTCTTAATTGGACAAGGATACTCTCAGGCAAAAATTAAAAGAATAATGGATGAAGATCTTGCCGGGGAGATAACCAAGCCTATTTTTTAATCTTATTTTATATTTATTTTATATTTGAGTCGTTTTTTCTACTTTTTTAAACTACATTAGCCAACAGAAGATAAAATCTTATAAAGTGCAAATAAGCGCCTTGTATAAGTAGTTATACAATGGCAGTTTTTTAATTGTTAAAAAGCTCCAATGTAGAAACTACGTGCTTCTTTGTCTCTAATAATAAGACAATGGGCCTACCTACCTTGTGGCCTATTATTAATTCTTTATTATTAGAAATGAATACAAAAATCAAGTTTTTTATCTCGTTTGGCTTACTAGTGCTCGGTCTGAGCTCATGCCTTAATCACCTTGAAGAAAAGGAGCAAATTGTTCAAAAGAGTGAACTCCCCATTCATGTAGCTGCTCAAGTGGACTGTCTCTCAACTCGTGTTTACAACGATGAGTTTCAAACCAATGATGAAATTGGACTGTTTGTCCTTATTCAGCCCAATAGTTTAGCCGGCAGTAGGTACATTGACAATGCCAAACTAACTTGTCAACAGTTATCCGGATTCACACCTACAGATGAGCTATACTACCCAAAAGGTAATGTGCTTGTAGATTTCTTTAGCTATTATCCCTATCAAGCAACAGGAGTAACAAAAGGAAGCGAAAAAATCGACTTCTCCATCGAACAGGACCAGAACCTCCTCTCCCATTTTATTAAGTCTGACTTTCTTGCTGCAGAGAAACTAAGTGTAATAGCTAGTAAAAACCCCGTAGAGTTACTATACA